>JAIRTD010000101.1 GCA_031255115.1 Spirochaetaceae bacterium
CCGAAGCCCTGCTTGAATTTCATCACCGCCTCGGGAAGGGAAAGCTCCATAAAGGGATTGGCGCCCCGCTTTTCCAGGGCTTCGGAGCGGGCCTCAAAGACCGGGTCGTTGGGGCTCTTAAAGGGAAGCCGGCAGAGTATCACGAGGCGCAGGGTGTCGCCCGGCGCGTCAACGCCTTCCCAGAAAGAATCGGTGGCAAAAAGCACGCTGGCTTCATCATCAAGGAAGCGGGACAAAAGGCGGCTCCGGTCGTCGTCGCCCTGTTTGAGGCAGTGTATGCCCTGTTCTTCGAGCAGTTCCGCCGAAGCCGCGTAGGCGCTCCGCAGGGCTTCATAAGAAGTAAAGAGGATCAGGGCGGAACCGCCGGAAATTTCAACGAGCTTTCCTACGGCATGGTCCACAAAGTTCCGGTAGAGCTCCTGGCCGGGCAGCGGGCTGTCTCCGGGAACCGCGAGGAGTACTGATTTTTGATAGGGGAACGGAGAGGGAAATTCCCCCTGGAGCATGTTCCTCTCACCGTCAAGCGCAAAGCCGGTGCGGTTCATCCAGTAGGCGAAGGACGCGCCGCCGGAAGAGCCGGCTATGGTCATGGTCGCCGAAACGCAGACCACGGTCTTGTTGGGCTTGAACAGGGCCTCCGAAAGTTCTCCGGCGACATCAAGGGGAGTAATCGTAAAACGAACCCAGTAGTCCTGGTCCCTTCCCTGCTGACGCTCCATCCACATCACCTTGTCAGGGTGTTCTTCGTACTCAAGAAGCAGGGCGGCGGTAAGCCCTATGGTTTCAAGACGGCGGATCGCGCCCTTTAATTCCCACGCGGAAGCCTCGTCCCTGTCCTTTTGGGGAAGGCCCTCAAGAAGGTTCCCGGCAAGACGCGCCATGGCATTGACCGCCTTTTTAAGATCGGTAACGCACGAAAAAAACGAAGGCGGCACAAGGTCCCGCTTTTGGGGCGTAAGGCGGAAAACGCCTTCTTCGCGGCAAAGTTCCAGGGCGGCTTCGTCAAGGGCGTCGGCACAGGAGCGGAGTTCCTGCGTCAGACCGGCGCCTTCGTCAAGCCTGTCCCGGTTTTCGCTTAACGCCGCGACCCGCACCAGAAGGCCCGAAATCCGGGCGCCCCTTTTCCGGTAGAGCCGCCCGGCAAGGCGGTATATACCCAGGCGGCTGAATTCCCTGGAGAAGAAAGAAGTAGCCGCGCCTTCGGCCGTATGGGCCTCGTCAATAATGACGCGCCGGTAGGGAGGAAGCACCACCGTGTTGTCGTAGCCCGCGCCTTCATGCCTGGCCGCCAGGTCGGCAAAAAGGAGATGGTGGTTTACCACAAGAATACGGGCGTCGGCGGTTTTCCTTCGCAGGGCCATAAAGAAACAGTTTTCCCGCTGGGGACAGCGCATGCCCAGGCAGAGATCAGCCTCGGAACAGACCCTGGACCAGACCGCTTCGCGGGGCATAAAGGAAAGGTCGGAACGGCTTCCCGCAGAAGCGGCGGCCGCCCAGCCGGCAATAGCCTTTAGTTCTTCAAATTCACCCTCATCAAATCCCAGGGAAGGAACCGACGCCTCGGCCAGCGCGTCATGAAGCCGCCTTACGCACAGGTAATTGGCCCTGCCCTTGACGAGAACGGCCTTCACCTTATCGCCCAGAGCCGCGTTCACCAGGGGAATATCCTTGTTATAAAGCTGTTCCTGAAGATTTATCGTTGCCGTGGAAATCACAATGCGTTCATTGTTGGCAAGGACAAAACTCAGCGCGGGAATCAGATAGGCAAAAGACTTTCCCACTCCGGTTCCCGCTTCGGCGGCGGCAAGGGCATCCTCGTTAAAGGCCCGTACAATGAGCCGCATAAAGTCAAGCTGGCTGGGTCTGATTTCGTAGGACTTTAGACGATTGGCGACAGAACCGCCCTCTTCCAGCGCCGCCGTCATGGCGTCAGCGTCAAGCAAAACCCTGGGCTTTTTACGCACCGCCTCGGCAATAACATAGACCTTGCTTACCGTATTATCCACGATATAAGCGCCCATGCCGTCCTCGGCGGCCCTGGACGCGATTACAAGATCATTATCGCTGGGAGTAAGAAAGCCGGAAGGATGATTATGGATAAAGACATCAGGAATATCTTCTCCCATACGGTCAAACAGGGCGGGAACCGAACTTTCGTTGCCCCGCGCCACTGTTTCGAGACGGACCAGCTTTCCCCGTTCATCAAGACGGCCGAACACAAAGACTTCGTTACCACCGGTGTCTTCAATTTCCGCCCTGAGGAATTGTATCGCTTCTTCTGAAAAACGCTCCGCCGCCAGCATACAAGTCCAGAGAATACTATGGTTTCTTCAATTTTCCAAGGGACAAAAAAGGCGGTATACCACAAACCGGCTGATGGTATACCGCCCATAGTCATCGAGCCACAAGAGAATATCACCCAGGGGCTCTGTTTTTTAAATTTTTTTTACCTAATATTTTTTATGAAGGAAAACAAGCAATTGCCTTCCTGTCGGCTTTAACTGTAAACCAAACGCCCCTGTCCTGCTGGTATTTTTTTTCCCGTTTTAGGGGTATTTTTAGAGTTTTTTGCCCGCTCAGGGGAATTTTTGACACCCGCAATGACTTGACATTGGCCGCCGATTTATTTATATTCATTCTACGGCATATCAGCTAAGGATTCTTCTGAACCGCCGTTTTTATAAAAACCAACTTGAACAGGTCTCCTTCGTCTAGTGGTTAGGACATCGGGTTTTCATCCCGACAACAGGGGTTCGACTCCCCTAGGAGATGTCATAAAAAAGAACCCGCAAGGGTTCTTTTTTATGCGGGAGTTTTGCCTCGCAAAACTCCATGATTTGGCTGCTTTAGGGGAGTCGAAACGGAGCGTTCCGGAAATAGGGCCAAGGCGTCAGCCTTGACCGATGCAGCGGCGCACGGATGCGCCGGGAACGCGGAGACGGCCT
>JAIRTD010000106.1 GCA_031255115.1 Spirochaetaceae bacterium
ATGTATCTTAACCGTTTTATCTATCATGATATTGTCAGCGGCTGGTATTACGTCCATACCGGACAGACCGTCAAACTTGCGCCCTGGCTTAAAAATGATTTTGAACAGAGCGACCTTAACTCCATAGTCTTTGGCCTGGAAATCCTCGTCAAGGCAAAATACCATTTTGCCGAAAAACACTTTCCCGCGGTGCTGGCGGTGCTGGAAAACTGGGAAAGCCGAAACAGCCCCTGGGCTTTTATCCTGTGCAGAATCGAGATGAAGGCTCTGGAAGCGGTCTGCCGTTACCAGTCCAGGGACAAAAAAAGCGCCTTTGCCGCTCTGGCTGAGGCCTGCCGCCTGTCCACTCCCAACGCCATTACCATGCCCTTTACCGAACTGGGCAAGGACATGCGGGCCCTGGCTGACGCGGCCCTCAAAGAAAAAGCGCCGGGCCTTGATCCTGCCTGGCTGGAAAAGGTGCGCCTTGGCGCTTCGGGTTACGCGAAAAAACTTTTTACCGTGGTCGAACAGGAAAGGGCCGCTTCTCTTGGGGAAGGAGGCCAGGGAAGATTCAGGCTGTCCCGCAGGGAGATGGAAGTGCTTGCCAATTTATCCCAGGGCATGACCCAGGAAGAAATTGCCGGAATCTCTTCGCTGTCGGTAAATACAGTTAAGAGCGTTATTCGCAGTGTTTATACCAAACTTGGCGCGGTCAACAAGGCCGATGCGATACGCATTGCCGCGTCCCAGAGGCTGCTGTAGGGCAGCGCCCTTGCGGCTCTGCCAGACATAAGGATAGTAAATGTACCCTGATACCATACCCGCGAATTTGGGCGACTTGCGTTTTCTGGAACGGCCCCGGGTTGATCATATTATCGAACAGGCCATACAAAGCCGTGTAGTTACGGTTGTAGCCGGAGAGGGCAGCGGCAAAACCCTTGCGGTACATTCCTTTCTTCAAAAAAAAAGAAAAAAAATAATCTGGATGCAGCTTTCGGAACGGGACAACCTGATCTGGCACTTTTGGGAAAACTATGTCCGGGGCATAGCCCGCCTGAATCCCGAGGCGGCAAAAACTTTTATCAACATGGGCTTCCCCGAGTCGGAACGGCGCTTTGACAGCTACCTGGGCCTGATACAAAGCGGAATCATAAGCAAGGAACAGTATACGATTGTATTGGATGATTTTCATCTCCTGACCAATCCTATAATCTTAAAACATATAGGCGGAACGTTGATCGCCCCGGTTTCAAAAAGCCCCACGGTTCTTATCTCCCGTACCGAACCGGCGCTGAACACCGTCAACCTTCTGGCCAAGGGTCTGCTCTCCCAAATCACCGTCGAGGACCTCCGCTTTACCAGGGAAGAAACAGAAGCGTATTTCCGCCTGCACAATGTTCCTCTGGAAGAAGAAGAGCTTTCCCGTATCTTTCAGGAAACCGAAGGCTGGGCCCTGGCCCTTGGCCTCATACTCCAGGGAATAAAGGCCGAAGAAGCACGGGGCCGCAGTTGGGACCGGGTGATGCAGCCGGTTAAAAAAATGGAAGAAACTATTTTTTCCGCCATGGGAAAAGAACTCCAGAAATTCCTCGTCAAACTTTCTCTTATTGAACACTGGCCGCGGAATCTTTTGGAGCGCCTTGAACCGGGCGGAAAGAGCATTGCCGAGATGGAAAAATTCAGCTCGGTTATCCGTTTTGACGTGTACCTCCACGGCTTCAGGATACACCGTCTCTTTCTGGATTTTCTCAAGGAAAAACAGGCCTGCCTGTCCCGGGAAGAAATCAGGGAAGTTTACGGCGAGGCCGCCAGGTGGTGTATCGAAAATAAACTCCTTACCGATGCGGCGGTGGATTATGAGCGGGCAGAGGATTGCGGCGGCCTTGTCCGGATCATCGAATCCCTTCCCCGCATGCTGTCCCGGACCGTGGCGTCCTTTCTTCTTGAAACAACTGAACGGCTTATCAGCACGCGGACCAGAGATGCGCCTTCGCGGGAAGAAGACTGGGATTTTCTTTTTTTGCGTTTTATCGTCCACGGCTGGCTCCTGGCGCTTTTGGAACGGTACGAAGAAGCCGCCGGGGAATTCCAGGCGGGCATAGTCTGCTTTGAGACAAAAGCTCCCGGCCCCGGGCGTTCCCGGCTGCTTGCCGCCGCCTATAACCGGGTGGGGATACTGCGCCTTTTTAGATCACGCTTTACCAAGGACTATAATTTTGCCTGCTGTTTTGAGCAGGGCTGCCGGTACTATCTTGAAAACCCGGAACCGGTTAAGGGTCCGGTAAGCCAGATAAATATCAGTTCCTATGTGATTCAGGTGGGCTATCCCGCCGCGCCTGGAGAAATCGACGTTTATTTGGACGCCCTTTCCGCCTCGATTCCCTATACATCCATCTCCCTGGACGGCTATTTAGCCGGCGCCGACGCCCTGTCCCGCGCGGAGCTGGCCTATTACCGGGGGGACTTTAACAAAGCCGAACAATTCGCCCGTCAGGCGGCATACCAGAGCCGGGAAAAAAAACAGTACGAAGTGGAAAACCAGGCGTTGTTTTACCTCATGCGGGTCAACACCCACAAGGGTGATATCGCCGGTGTGCAGGAAATAGAACAGCAAATGAAAGCCCTGCTGGATAAAGAGGACTATCTTGACCGCCATGTTATTTACGACATTATCATGGGCCGCTTCTTTACCCGGCTTGGCCTTGCCGGAAGAGTAGCCCTCTGGCTCAGGAAGGAATGGGAGGAGGGGGAGTTAAACATCCTTTTCCGGGGCTTTGACACCTTTATAAAAGCCCGCTGCTTTTGCGCCGAAAAAAAGTACGCCGAGGCGCTGCATATTTTGGAGCAGGAACACCTCCGGGGCGAACTGGGCGGCTATCTTTTGGGCTTCCTGGAGACAAACGCCCTGGAAGCGGTTATTCGCCATCACCTTGGCGACAGAGACGGCGCTTTCGCCGCCCTTAAAAAGGCCTATCACGCCGCGAAGCCCCACGGCCTTGACATGCCCTTTATAGAACTTGGGGAACTCATGTACAACCTGACAAACGCCCTGCTTAAAGCATATCCGGAAGATTCCCCGGCCTTTTCGCCTGACGGCATACCCAGGGCCTGGCTGCAAAGCATACGGAGAAGCGCCTCTGCCAGCAAAAAAAAATGCGCCCCCGTAACGGCCCTGTACTCAGGCCGGAGCCGCCCGGCCTCGGCGGACTTCTCACATCATGAACTTGAAATCCTGAGCAGCCTTTCCCAGGGCCACACCAGCGAAGAAATTGCCGGTGATATGAATATTTCCGTCAAAATGGTCAGAAGCGCCATACGCAGCCTCTACAGCAAACTCGGCGCCTCAAACAAGGCCGGTGCCATACGCATCGCCACCGAGAGAGGCCTCCTGGCCGGAAAAAAAGTACGCCGCTAGGTCCGGGGCTGTAAAGGGCGGCGCGGCGACGCATCTCGGAGAGCAAAAACCAAAAAAGCAGACTTAAGGCGGCCCAGCCAGGGTTTTTAGGGTTTCCCTATAGCCTTGTTTCTATATTTCTGTAGAAGATTGGATTATGTATTTGGTCCCTTGGATTGCTTTTTCTTTGGCCTCGATCCGGCTTCAATGTATCGATCAATATAATTTTCAATATTATCGGTCAAATTTTGACGAAGAGATTTGAGGATAGCTATAAATTCCGAATTCTCAACC
>JAIRTD010000190.1 GCA_031255115.1 Spirochaetaceae bacterium
GCGGTAGAAAGCCCCGCGGCAGGTTCGTCGAGCATGAGGAGTTCCGGTTCCAGGGACAGGGCTCTGGCGATTTCGACCCGGCGCTGTATGCCGTAGGGAAGATTCCGGGGATATTCTGACGCAAGGGAGGCGAGCTTAAAGACTTCGAGCAGTTCCAGGGCCCGCGCCCTGATCTCCTTTTCCCGTTCTTTATAGCGCTTGGTATGAAAGAACACGTCGGCGACATTGTAGCCCAGGCGGCAGTGCCTGGCGACGCAGATATTATCCAGCACGGTCATTTCGTCCCAAAGCCTGATATTCTGAAAGGTCCTGCCTATCTTCATCGCGGCGATTTCGTGGGGTTTTTTTCCGTTTATCCGCTTGCCCCGCACCAGTATGTCTCCCTGGCTTGGGACATAAAAACCGCTTACCAGATTAAAGACCGTGGTTTTTCCCGCGCCGTTAGGCCCAATGAGGCCGGTAATTTCGCCTTCTTCGAGGCTGAGGTTTATATCGGTCAGGGCCTGGAGCCCGCCAAAGCGGTGGGTCAGGTTTTTTATTTCGAGATAGTTTCCCATTGCCTTAGTCCTCCGCCCCATTGTCCGCGCCGCCCCTGCCGGAAGATACGCCAGAGCTTCCGCCGTCAGGCCGATTCCGGCCGCGGGCCTGCTGCCTTCTCTCTCTGAATTTTTCCAGAAGCTCGGCGGCAAGTTCGGGCAGTTCCCGGTTCCCCATAAGGCCCTCCGGCCTGAACTGCATAAGGAGTATGAGGAGGAGGGGAATAAACACCCACTTGAGTATCAAAAGCGGCGTAAGGAGCTGCAGAAGAAAGGTAAACAGCACCGCGGCAAGGGCGGAACCCGAAAGGGAACCCATGCCGCCCAGGTACACCATGACCATGCCCTCTGTCGACTTCATGATGTCAAAGGTGCGGGGGTTGATAAAGCCGTAGACATGGGCAAAGAGTCCGCCCGCGACGCCCGCAAGGGCCGAAGAAAACATAAAGGCAAGGAGCTTCATTCTGTTGGTGTTGACGCTCATGATCTCGGCGGAGATTTCGTCATAACGTATGGCCGGGATACCCTTGCCCAGAACCGAACCCATGAGCCGCTTGATCGCGATAAGGCAGAAGAGGACAAAAACCATGACCCAGATAAGCATCCAGGGGAGCTTTGCCGTCTGTTCCATCGCCAGCACTGTTCCGCGCATGCCCATGAGGCCCCGGCTGCCTTCCACGGCGCTGATATTATTGATAGATGTAGTAATAATATAGTTTGAAGCAATGGTAATAATCGCCAGATAATCGTCTCTGGTCTTAAATGAGGGAATGGCGACCAGGAGGCTTATAAGACCCGCGCAGATTCCCCCGATGATGATGACCAGGGGGAACAAAACCACTGCGCTGGACGGAGGAAACAGCGGGCTTCCGGTAAATTTATTCTCGTTAAAGAGCATGAGGGACAGAACCGACGAGGTATAGGCGCCTACGGCCATAAAGCCCGCGTGGCCGCAGGAAAATTCACCCATATAGCCGTTGACGATATTGAGGCTTGCCGCAAAGATGATATTGATGCCCATGGACATGAGCACGGTCTGCACATAGGGCCGTATAAAGCCCAGAGCGGCAAGGGCAACTACTATCGCCATGCAAAACACGACAATAAAAAAAAGGCGTATCGGGGTATTTTTTTTGCTCATATCTTCGCGCTCCGGGCCACGCCAAAGAAGCCCGTAGGCTTGAGGACCATGATAATAAGCAGTATGACAAAGGAAACAAGATCCTTAACACTCGAAGGAAAAAACCCGGCGATAAAAATTTCGATAAAGCCCAGCATAAAGCCGCCAAGAAAGGCGCCCTGTATCTCGCCTATGCCGCCTACCACGGCGGCGATAAAAGCTTTCCAGCCCAGGTTCATTCCCATAAGAGGATCGAGTACCGGATAGGACATGCCGTAGAGTATACCTGCCACGGCGGCGAGGCCTGAGCCTATGGCAAAGGTAAAGCTGATAACCTGGTTTACCGGAATACCCATGAGGGGAATGGCAAACTTGTCATAGGAAATGGCCCGCATGGACATGCCGAAACTTGTTTTCTTTACGATGAATTGCAGCACGCCAAAAACCGCAAAGGCCGCGACAATGACCAGGGCCTTGAGGTTGGTCAGCATGACCGGCCCGAATTCCCAGTTGACCTTGGTAAGTATGTCGGGAAAGCTGCGTGAACTTGCGCCTAACAGGGCCAGGTTGCCGTTTTCAAGAATAAATCCCACCATAAGGGCCGTGATGACCACATAGAGCCGGTTGACGCCCTTGCGGCGCAGAGGCCTGTAGGCTATACGTTCTATAGAAACACCCACAAGGGCGGTGGCCGCCACGGTCAATACCAGGGTTATGGTAAAGACCACGATACCCCCGCCGGAAAGGTACTTGAGAAGCGCGCCGGAAATAAAAAACGCGAGATAGCAGGCAGTCATAAAAATATCGCCGTGGGCAAAGTTGATGAGTCTGAGTACTCCGTAAACAAGGCAGTAGCCCAGGGCGATCATCGAATAAAAGCTGCCCCACTGGAGGGCGCTAAAAATATTCTGCAGAACCTCTTTAAGCGGCATATACTCAAGATACCTTTAGAGGCTCGTTACATATTCAAATTCACCTGAATTGCTGATACGGACCACAACGGCCGGTTTAACCGGGTCGCCGTTGCCGTCAAAGGTCATCCTGCCCGTGATGCCGTCAAAATCCTTTAGGCCCGCGATACTGGCCCTGATATTCTCCCGGTCGGTGGCAAGGTTCCCTGAGATACCGGCAAGCTGTATGGCTTCGAGTATGATACGCACCGAATCATAGGAAAGGGCCGCCACATCGTCGGGCACATAGCCGTAGGCCGCCCGGTACTGGTCTATAAATTCCTTGGTCTTGCCCGTCGCGCCGGCCGCGGCATAGTGGGTGGTAAAATAATACCCCGCAACCGAACCCTTGCTCAAAGAGACCAAATCGGCGGAACCCCAGGAATCGCTTCCCAGTATGGGTCTGTCCCCCCAGCCAAGATCCTTTATCTGGGGAACAATAAGCGCCACATGGTTGTAGTAATCCGGAAGGTAGAGAATTTCGGCGCCCGAATTAACAATGCGGGTAAGCTGCACGGAAAAATCCTGGTCCTTCTGGCCAAAACTTTCAAAGGCCACGACCGAACCAGCGCCGTTGGTCTGGACCCAACTGTCCCTGAAAAGCTCGGCAAGGGTTTTGGAATAATCGTCGTCAATATTGTACAGAATGGCTGTTTTGGTAAGCCCGGCAAACTGGCCCCTGGCAAAACGCACCGCCGCGGGCGCCTGAACCGGATCAAGTATGCAGGCCCGGAACACATAGGGCCGGTTACTGGTTACCGTGGGATTGGTGGCCCAGGGCGACACCATGGGGACCTTGTTTTCGTTGTTTACCTGCCCTGCCGGAATGGCCCGGCCCGAACCGCAGGGCCCCACCACGGCAAGCACCTGGTCCTGGTCAATAAGGCGCAGCGCCGCCTGAACCGCCGACTCCGCCTAGAGTTCATTGACAACAAAGATAAATACCAGCTTGAAGTTGGTCCCCTTGACATCAAGACCGCCGGCGTCGTTAATTTCTTTTTCTATTAACTGGGCGGAAAATTTTGCGCCCTCGCCTATTTTGGGCGAATCCCCGGTTAGAGGAATATTAAAGCCGATTTTAATACGCTGTTCTTTGGCGCATCCAAGCGCCATTACAGACAGAATGAGCAACAAGGCTCCCGAAAAACGCATCCCCTTCATTTTTTCCCTCCTCTTACAGGCGGCCCGGCCACCCATCAAAGCCCCGGAGGCCTCCGGGTTCTATATCCCGCAAGCCCCAACAGGCGCCCATAGAAAGAAATATACCAATAACAAAAAAGATTAAAGTATTTTTATGCATAAAATATACTTTATCTCAAATTTTATCTTGAATTAGCGCATATTTATACGATTTTTGTTATACTGATATAACTCTAAAACAGCAACCGGGTAAGGA
>JAIRTD010000219.1 GCA_031255115.1 Spirochaetaceae bacterium
CCGAAGAGGGAAGGGCGCTGCTGCGGACCCTGCTTTCGGACAGGGAAAAAACCCTCGCCCTGGGTAAAAAAAGCAGGGCCCTGGCCGAATCAAAGTATTCGCGTGAGGCTATGGGAAAAGCGTACAGAACCATATATACTTCATTATTGGAAACAGGAACAATCAATGCCCCTTATTGACCTTCCCTATACGTTATTTATCTGGCCTGTCAGGGTTATCATCGAATTTCTCTTTATTCTCTTTGCCCGTATTTTTTACGATCCGGGAATCGCGGTAGTCATACTCAGCATCATACTCAATACCCTGCTGCTTCCGGTTTATACCACGGCGGAACGCTGGCAGAAGGAAGAACGGGAACTGCAGAACCGGATGAAGAAAAAGCTCTCGGAAATCCGCGCTGTCTTTAAGGGCGACGAAAGGCAGATGATGATCAGCGCCTATTACCGCATCATGGGCTATTCGCCCTTCTTTGCCCTGCGGTCAAGCACGGGCCTCCTCCTCCAGATACCCTTTTTCTTTGCCGCTTATCAGTTCCTCGCCCATACCCCAAGTCTTTTGGGCGCGTCATTCTGGTTTCTCAAGGACCTGGGCAGGAGCGACGGCCTTCTCAATATAGGCAGTGTTTCGATACACGTCATGCCCATACTGATGACCGTGGTCAATCTCTTTTCTTCCCTGGTCTATACCAAGAATCTGGGCAGGCGGGACAAGCTGCAGCTTTACGGCATGGCCCTGCTGTTCCTTGTGCTCCTGTACAATTCTCCTTCCGGCCTGGTACTCTACTGGACCGTAAATAACCTGTATTCACTGGGAAAGAACATAGTCATGGCGCTCTGCGAAAAGCCGGGAGGCAAAAAGCGGGCGGGCTTTGTTCTCTGGATTTTTATCTCGGCCCTGGCGTTTTTGTTTATGCTGGCCGTGCTCTTTGACATTGTCGATGTTGACCGGTACAAGTATCTTTTTGCAGGACTTGCCCTGGCGCTCATCCTCTTTCCCGTTGGGTTTAGCGCGCTCCTTTCCTTTATTGAAAAAAGAAATCTCGATCAAAAAGAATGTGCGTTTCTTTATTTTTCTTCCTGGGCGTTTATTTTTCTGCTCCTCGGTTTTGTCATACCCGCCCAGACCATCGCTTCTTCTGTTTCTGATTTTGAAGGCCCCTGGGCCTTTCTTGCGAGAACCTGCGTAGAGAGCGTCAGCTTTTGCATATTGATTCCCCTCCTCGTCTGGGCAGCGGCGTCTTCCGCGCTGCGAAAGCTTCTTTCCTACGGCAGCGCCGCGGCGGCGATCCTCGCCCTGATCTGCCTTTTTGTCCTGAGCGGTTCCTACGGCGCCATGACGAACAGCTTCAAGATAGAAGATACCCAGCTTTTGGTAAACGCCTTTCCGCTTTCGGCTAATGTTTTGGCCCTGCTTGCCTGTATCGCTGTTCCGGTTTTCTTCCTTTTTGCGGGAAAAACAAAGATACTCTATACCGTCCTCCAGGCCGTTTCCCTGGCCCTTGTGGTGTTGGGGCTGATACAGCTCTTTACCCTGGGCAGGGAAGAAAAAGCCCTGGCCGGCCTGGAAAACCGCGCTGAAGCCGGGGCGGGGAGAAACGAAGTGGTGTTCCCCTTTACCCGGACCGGGCGCAACAATGTCATTGTTTTTCTTGACCGCGCTACAGGCATAACCCTCTTTACCGCCCTGGAAAAAATGCCCGGCCTTGCCGAAGATCTTGACGGCTTTGTTTTTTACCCCAATACTATTTCCTTTGGACAGGCGACCATAGTGGGGCTTCCTCCCCTGATGGGCGGTTATGATTATACTCCCGGGCAAATAAACGCCCGGCTTGACGAGAGTCTCAAGGACAAGGTAAACGAGGCTCTGACCCTGCTTCCCGCCCTGTTTGGCGGCGCCGGATACCGGGTGAGCATTACCGACCCGACCATGACCAATCTCCAGCTCGTTCCGGATATTTCGGTTTTCAGCGGCCTGCCAAACGTAAAAGCCCGGAATGTGGACGGGAGGATGAATCAGAAGTTTACGGAGGAATTTCCGCCGGAAGAAGAAAAGTTTGTCGAGAGCTTTGATTTTGATGTGCTTTGGAGGTACGGCCTCTTTAGGATTGCCCTGCCGGTACTGCGTTACGGCATCCATTATAAAGGCCAGTGGTGGAGGGACGGCGCGTCAAATACCTACGGCCACGCGGTAACTGAATACTCGAGCCTGTACTATCTGAGCGATTTCTGCGGAGTTGATGACGGAGGGGATACCCTCAATATATTTATGAATGAGACGACCCATGAGCCGGGCGCCTATACGGCCGAACTTTTACCCAAACAGGGTGTAATCCAGTACAGCGCCGAAGAAATAACTGAATTCGGAACCGAAAGCAGCGCCGCCTATACCTATACCTTTATGGCGGCGATGAAAGCGGTGCTGCGATGGATTGAGTTCCTCAAGGCGGAAGGCATCTATGACAATACAAGAATCATCATAGCCTCAGACCACGGCACTTCGTCGTTTTACAATACCCTTTTTGAAGATGCGGGAATGAGCGCCTATAACCCCCTGCTCCTCGTCAAGGAACGGGAAAGCCGGGGAAGCCTTGTTGTTTCCGAAGATTTTATGACCAACGCCGATGTGCCTTTTCTTATCAGCGCTGATTTTGAAAGGCCCCGTAATCCCTGGCTTGGAACGCCGCTTGTTCCGGACGCAAAGAACGGCACGCTTACCATAGGCAGAGAAGTTTCGTTCCAGCCCCGGCGGCACGGGCCCATACAGTTTAACTTTACCGCGACCAGGCAGCTCTCGGGCAAAAATATTTTTTCCGCATCTTCCTGGGCCCCCTGGCAAAATTAGTACCGGTAAGAGCCTCCCACGCTCCAGTAATGGACCAGGCTGTTATTCTCCGGTATGAGATTGCGGTTCCAGCAGTATTCGGCAAGGTATTCAATATTAAAGCTGAAATCCCCTATGGCTGTCGGAAGCCGCCAGCTCAGGTTGACGCCTCCGGCGAGCTTGGTTTCAAGGTAGGGCTGAATAAGAAAACGGAGGTAGCTGTAGTTGTTGTCATAATTACCTGCCTCTGCGCCTGGCGCTGGCGTTGGCGTTAGCGCTCCCGGTGTTGTATCCCATTCGCCGTCGTTATTGCCGTCGTCAAATATGCTGCCGTCGTGGTAGTTTCCGTTCATGAGTCCGCTTGCTATTCTATTATCCGAAGCGTTACCGTGGCGGCTGAAATAACCCAAAAGGGTAATGTCCAGACTGGGGTGGGCCCGGAGCAGGGCGCGGAGCGTAACCCTGTCGGTATTGGGATCAAGATCAACGCCGAGGTTTTTTCCCGCGTGGGAATAGTCAAGATAATTGGGCTGTCCGGTGTAGGACCGTTTACTACTACCATCCTTGTTTAACTGACCGGGATAGCGGTCGTCGTAGGTAGCCGAATCCAAACTGCGCATGTGCGTGTACATATACGGAAAGACCGCCGTATAATCAACGGAAAGGGATCTGAAAGGCCCTTTTTCGGGGGCCCATACCAGCCCCAGTTCTCCGGCGAGTTTGTATTTTGAATTGATGTGGAGACGGATAATATCGTTAAAATGAAAATCATCCACGTAGAACTGGCCGAGTACTTTGGCGTTATGGGCAAAGGACCAGCGCAGTAAAATTCCCATAAAGGAATTGTCGCCGAAATCGGCCATGGACTGGGCGGCGAAGAGCTGATTAAAAGGAAGCAGGTACAAAGGCTCAATGCGGCCGCCCCAAACTACCGATTCAATAAAGGAAAGCTCAAGTTCCGGCTTGGGTTTAAAGGTAAAGACATGGGATACAAAATGCTTGTCGGGAAAACGCCTGTCCTCTGTGCGGGCACTGGGTGTGGCCACAAGTTCAAGCCAGAGCATCTCAAAGGACCAGGTAGGCCGCCGGTAATTTACGCTAAAGTGCCCCGTCCGGGCGGCCTGGGGGCCGACAATGACGCCGTTATCGTAGAGGGGGCCGAAAGACGAGCGTATAAGCCCCGCCTGAAAATAAAAATCGCTGGTTCCAATGGTAAGGGCCGAGGTCCAGTCCTGCAAAATTTTTATCGGCCCTATGTCGGATGTATCGCTGACCAGGTCGGGAAAGGGGCTATAGGTACCGGGAACATTGTAGCCCGCGGACGGATACTTGGTCGATCCGTAGATGAACATGGAAAAACTCGCCGAAAGCCAGTCCCTTAGGCGAAAGGTTCCGTCAACAAAGGGGGCGCCGAGAAGGGAAAGATCATCGTCAAGCCCCTCAAAGCTGCCGGAAACCCCTCCGTGAACAGGAC
>JAIRTD010000273.1 GCA_031255115.1 Spirochaetaceae bacterium
TGTCCAGGGGAGGAAACCGTCCCGATAAGGTACGCGCCGAGCTTGTCGAACTGCGCCGCCATCTCCGTTGTCTGGGTTATGATCTTGGCCTGGGTAATCAGAAACTCATTTTTGACGGATTCCGCAATGATGTATGCCTTGCCCAGGGATTTAAGCGGGTGGTTCTTTTTATCACCAGGGAGCATATCTTTTTTCTTGCAGGCGAAGAAAACCACATAACGCTGGGAAACTTTTTGGAACATACCTTTGAACGCTGGGATCTTCCGGACAGGCCCCGTATTACCGGCAAGCATTATCTGTGGTACCGCAGGCGGGATAACGAACTCATACTTTCAGGTTCGGATACAGAAAGACCAGAAGACTACCGCCGGGTCAGGACACTGGGCGAGGCCGATCCCCTGCTTTTTTTAAGCAAGCTGCGGCAGCTCCACTAGTGTTCTGACAGGGTCTGACAGAGATTGAATCATAGCCACGGACAAAAGCGTAAGCCGGAGCGGCTGTAGATCCAGAGGCGGACTCCCAGCTCTCCGTTGAAAAAATGAGCGGGGAAGTTAATTTTTGGGAGCACCTGTAGTCCCAGATTGTAGGCAACATTGAGAAAGGCTTCAAAGTTTTTTGCAAATTGGAGAGACAAACCTACAGGAATACGTCCGCCTGCGGCAAGGTGGGGATCATCCTTGCGGAATAACGCCGTGGCGTACCCGCCCAATCCCAAATGCCAGCCAAGGTTAAAGTTGGCATCCTGGATCAGAGACCGGTCGATAACGTAATAATCGCCTGTGCCCCCCACTCCAAACATACTGTCGCGGATATTGAGGAAGAGCCCCCAATATACCGGAACGCTTGCAAGTTTTAGAGAGAGGCCGACATCGAGGCCGCTGCCGCCATCTCCAAAATTATACCCTGACCGGAAAAGTACGCCGACTCCGGTCCCGCCAGGATGTTCTGCGAAGACGCCTACAAGGCCCACGCATAGTCCTATAATAAGAACCATCGCTATCTTTTTCATAACGACCTCCTGCCCAGAATATATTACCGGCGGGAATTCGTTTTCAAGGAATGTTCAAACAAAGCAACGGCTGTGCCGCGAATGCTGCGAAATGTTATTCGTAACGTGTTTTCGCGGCTAAAACGCGTGATTGTACAGCCGTTCCAGAATGGCGTTGATCTTATTGCCGTATTCGGGATCGCTGGCCCAGCGGCCCGCGAGTTCGTAGATGGTGGGCGCCGAGCCGTACTTTATCCAGCGATAGCGGGGGTCGACCAGTTCCCGGTTGAGGGGAGTTCCGGCGGCATAACCCTTGAGGTGCTGGACATGGGCCCTGACCCCTATGCGCGGGCTGGGGAAGCGTTCGCCCCGCTGTTCGGGCCCTATGGCGCCGAGGCCGCAGAAATTGTTCATGTCGGGCGTTACCAGCCCGCCGTAGCGGAGAAAGCCGGTTTCGAGGCACATCTGGCTAAAGGCCACGTCGTGATTTACCCCTTCGGCCGAACATTCTTCAATATAAAGGGCGGCGAGATTTCCGGCAAAGCCCGCTTCCGCCGAGGCGTTGCGTTCAAGGAGAAAGGCTGCAAGCTGTTCGGCCCTGACACGGCCCTGCCCGAGTATCTGTTCCGGGAGCATGGGTCTTTCAGGAGGCCTCGCGGCGGGTCTTTCGGGCTGCCTTTCCGGGGCCGTTTCCGGCGGAGCCGCGGGGATTTTTGCCGCGCCAAGTCCCGCGCAGGAAACACAGAGCAGTACACAGCCGGCAAGGATAACGCTTTGGAAATGCTTCATATCTTTGTATCGGACGGCTTTACTTCATTATTGAAAGGACTTTTTGCCTTTTGCAGCGTCTACCTGGGTTTTTTTAAAAAATTTTCAAAAAAATACCCAAAAACACAAGCAGATTCCACGGTCGGGCCATATATATAGTATGAAGAAACATAAAACAGCCAAAGCGGCGGCAGAGCAGGGTTTCCGGTATGACGCATCGGATTATACAAACCTTGCCAGCCTGCCCAGGGACCAGCGTCCCCGGGAAAGGCTGAGTCAACACGGCCCGGCGGCCCTGTCCGACCGGGATCTTCTTGCGGTGATTCTCAACAGCGGGATCAGGGGCAAAAATGTGCTTGTTCTGGCACAGGAATTGCTCGAACACCTTGACCGCATCAAGGGTATGCCCTCCATTGACGATCTGGCGGGGCTTTCCGGTCTGGGCGCTTCCAAGGCAGGGACCATACTGGCCATGCTGGAATTCGGCAGACGGCGCTGGGGGCCAACGGGGAGCAAAATCACCCATCCTTCCGACGCCTTTGCCCTTATACGGCATTACGCCGACCGGAAGCAGGAGCGTTTCCTCTGCCTCTCGCTCAACGGCGCCCACGAACTGCTTGCCGTCAGGGTAGTTACCCTGGGGCTGGTAAACCGGACCATAGTACACCCGCGGGAAGTGTTCTCAGACCCCCTGGCCGACCGGGCCAGCGCGGTTATTGTGGCCCACAACCACCCGTCAGGACAGCTTTGCCCTTCCAGCGAAGACGAAGATATTACGATGCAGCTGCTGACGGCGGCGGAAATACTGGGTATACACTTTCTTGACCATGTGATTTTTTCTGAAGAAGGGTACTACAGTTTTTCTCAAAGCAGGCGGCTGCCCGTAAAGGAACAGTAAAAATTGGAATTTCGGCGGTACTGTTGCTCTTTCATGTATTAGCCCATATACTTGAGAAAGCTCCTGTAGCGTAAGAACGAATGAAGACCAAGAAAACAATTTTCTTATTTTGGATACGACTCACCAATGTAGAGACACTGAGTATCATACGAAACGCGCTCACTCTGACGCTTCCAGTGGTTATCGCCGGAGCAACGGCGGTATTGATAAATAATTTTCCCATACCGGCCTATCAATCCCTTATGACGGGGATTTTTGGGGAGAACTGGAAGAGTTTTGGCGGCTATCTCTGGAACGGCACCCTTGCCGTCCTGTCTCCGGTTATGGCCTTTACCCTTGGATACAATACCGCGGAACGGTACAACCTTAAAAATCCCCTTGCCGCGGTTCATCCGGTAATAGCCGGGCTTCTGTCTTTTTCCGCGCTCCTGGTGATTATGGAACCTTCGGCCCTGGACTTTGCCATACCTTTTAATTGGGTAGGGGTAAACGGGCTTTTTCTGTCCCTTATTGTCGCTATGGTTTCGACAAAGCTGTTCCTGTTTTTGTACCGCTTTCCCGCTCTCAGAATACGCTTTGATTCGGGGGACCCGGGCGTTTCCATGTCCTACGCATTCGCGTCCATGCTGCCCGCGCTGCTGACTCTGGCTCTGTTTTCTTTTCTTAAGGTAACCATGACGCGCCTTGGCGTTCCTGATATTCACGCCCTTATTTACGAATGTTTGACCAGGCCCTTTAAGGGGCTGGGAAACAATCTTGGAACGGCCCTGGTGTATAATTTTTCGAGACAGATGCTCTGGTTTTTCGGCATCCACGGGTCCAACGCCCTCGAACCCATTGCCACCGAAATCTATGTACCGGCCGCAGCCGTAAATGAGCTTGCCTTTGCCTCAGGAAACGCGCCGCCTTTTATTTTTACAAAAACCTTTTTTGATACGTATGTTTCAATGGGCGGCGCGGGCAATACCCTGTCCCTCCTGGCGGCGCTGTTCGTCGCGAAAAAAGGGGAGGGCGTCAGGCGCATTGCCATGATCTCCCTGCTTCCCGCTGTTTTTAATATCAACGAAACCTTAATTTTTGGCCTGCCCATAGTGTTGAATCCGATCTTTCTTCTTCCCTTTGTGCTGGTTCCCCTGGTATTGACTGTAACGTCCTGGGCTGCCGCTTCCATCGGGATACTGCCCATAAGCGCCGCAGCCGCCGAATGGACTACGCCGGCGCTTATATCAGGCTGGGTTGCCGCAGGGGGAATCTCAGGGAGCCTCATGCAGCTCTTCAATCTGCTTGTAGGTTTTTTTGTGTATCTGCCCTTTGTCCGCATAGCCGACCGGGTGCGGCGATACCGTTTTGGAACTACCTACGGCGAACTGCTCAGGGCGGGTTCGGGCCACGCCTATAGAGCTGTGGCCCAGCAGAACGGAGAGATAGGGGCCATCTCCCAGGTTCTTGCCAATGATCTTTTGGCTTCGATAAAAAAGAACGAACAGCTCCTCTTAAAAAATACGCCGGGCATTACCTTTATGCTTGATCTGGAAATGCGCTTTATCATGGGAAGCGAAAAGGCGGTGCATTTTTTTGGATACAACGGCATGCAGGAGATGATGGGGCTGTCCCCCGGCGTCATATTCGGAAAAGTCCTGGACATGTTTTGGATAGACGACTTTGAAAACCGCTGCGCCAAAGCGATGCGGAGCGGCAAGGCCGTACGGTATCAGGAAAAGATGAGCTTTGTTACCGGACGGACTCTGGACTGCCAGATTGACATAACTCCGGCCTCCGAAGAGAGCGGCGCGTGCCGGGGCGTGGTGGTGGTGGTAAACGATGTATCCGCCCTGGTCAGCGCCAGGGAAGCGGCGGAAAAGGCAAGCCTCGCCAAGGGGACCTTCCTCGCCAATATGTCCCACGAAATGCGCACTCCCATGAACGCCATCATGGGCATGACCACTATTGCGCAGAACGCCGCCGATCCCGGCAGAAAGGATTACTGCCTTAAAAAAATCCAGGAGGCTTCCACCCATCTTCTGGGCGTAATCAACGACATTCTGGATATGTCCAAGATAGAGGCGGATAAACTTGAACTTTCCCGGGTCCGTTTTAATTTTGAAAAAGCCGTGCGCCGCGCTGTTGATGTAAGCGCGTTCAGGCTTTCCGAAAAGCATCAGACCTTTTCATTGGACATTGATCCCAGGATACCGCCCTTTCTCCTGGGTGATGATCAACGTCTTGTCCAGGTAATTACCAATCTGCTTTCCAACGCGGTAAAATTTACCCCCGAGAACGGCACAATCAGCCTCAGGGCTGTTTTTATACGCGAAGAAGCAGGTGAGTGTACCGTACAGGTAGAAGTTTCCGATACGGGCATAGGCATCAGCGAAGATCAGAAAAAACGCCTCTTTAGTTCTTTTGAACAGGCCGATTCGGGAACCTCCCGCAAGTTTGGCGGAACAGGACTCGGCCTGGTGATTTCAAAACGCATCGTCGAACTGATGAACGGCAGTATATGGATAAAGTCAGAACCGGGAAAAGGTTCGAGCTTCTTCTTTACGATAAAGGCGCGGCGGGCAGATAGTCCTGAAAGCGTCTCGCCTGCGCCGCCTGTCCAGGGCGAAGAACCCGCCGCGGAAATGGCAGGAGACGATGGGACAAGCAGCGCCGCTTCTGCCGTCGCAACCAGCGTTGTAAATGGCGGCGCGGGCAACAATGCAAACAACGGCGCGGATGGCGGCGCGAAAAGTTCCGGCCTTCCCCTTCAGCAGGAAAGCGCCAATAATTTTAGCGGCCGCAGGCTGCTTCTCGCCGAGGACATAGAGATCAACCGCGAAGTTTTCCTTGCCCTTCTTGAACCAACGGGGCTGGTCATAGACTGCGCGACCAATGGCGCCGAAGCGGTGAATATGTTCTGCGCCGCGCCGAACTCCTATGACATAATTTTTATGGACGTACAAATGCCCGAACTGGACGGCTATGAGGCGACCCGCCGTATCCGCGAGTTTGAACGGGAAAGAAACGCGCCGCGGTTTTCCGGCGAGGACTTGCCGCCGGAAGCTCCCGGAATCCCGATCATCGCCATGACCGCCAATGTGTTCAAAGAAGACGTGGAGCGCTGCCTGGCCGCCGGCATGAACAGCCATCTTGGCAAGCCCCTTGTCCTTGAGGATGTGCTTGCCGTGCTGCGGAATTATCTTACCGAAAAACAAGAGCGGCATTAAACAGGACGACTGATTGTCTTACCGGAAAAAACAGAGTATACTACCGGTAAAATTCAATATGGAGCGATATATGCGGAAAAGATATGCTGTTTTGAGTCTTTTGGTACTGTCGGTTTTGCCGGTTATAATGGGCTGCGCTTCGGCCAACTATAACCGCGATTTATTGATGGGCATAGTCTGGCAGCAGGAATCAGGAGAGTATCCGGCCCTCTGCTATCAGGCATTTAACAGCGGCAAGGAATTTGTCAGGACCCTTTCCACCGCCGGAAAAACAGCGGCTGTTCTTGATATTGACGAGACTGTGCTTGACAACAGCAAGTACGCCGCCTGGATGGTTCGTTCCGGCAAGCCCTGGAGCGCCGCGGCCTGGGAACAGTGGTGCAACGACGCTTCCGCCCCGGCAATTCCCGGCGCCCTTGACTTTGCCAATTTTCTTACCGCCGCGGGCATAGAGGTGTACTATGTCTCCAACCGGCCGGCGTCTACTACCGGCAGCACCATAAACAACCTGCAAGCCCTCGGTTTTCCCAAGGCGGACCGGGACCATGTGATGCTCCAGGAAGATACTTCCGACAAGGCCCCCAGGCTTGGAAAGATACGTTCCCAGGGCTATGAGATAGTGCTGCTCGCCGGAGACAGTCTTGAAGATTTTGAAAGTTTTACCCGAAGCTGGCCCAATGCCGAGCGGCGTACCTGGGTTGATTCCCAGGTCGAAAAATTCGGCGTCTATTGGCTTGTGCTGCCCAATTCGGTGTACGGGACCTTTGAAGCGGCCATCAAGAGCGGGTATCGCGGCCTCTCCCTTAAAGAGCAAGCCCAGGCCCGCCTTGACGCGATAGAGGCTTGGGAGCCCTGAAACCTTTTCGGGGGCTTTGCTTGAACACCCTGTTCCGCTTGAGGATTTTTATCCTTGGCCTGGGTCTCCTCCTGCCGGCCCTTTCAGCTTATGGCGATTCGTTCCAGCAGCTTGAAGGAACGGGCCTGGCGCTGGCAAGTGATCCTCCCGGAGCGTCCGTATACCTTAACGGCATAAAAGAAGGCATAACGCCCCTGACGCTGCCATCCCTTCCTCCGGCTTCCTATGCCATACGGCTTTCCAAAGAAGGCTATTTTGACCGGGAGCTTACCGTAACCATACCCAGAGAGGGCCGGCTCTCTGTTTCTCTGGACCTGGAAAAAGCCGTGGGAACCCTTGTCCTGCGTATTACAAGTTCAAGTCCCGATCCTGTTGATCCCCTGATCTATGTTGACGGCGTTCT
This sequence comes from Spirochaetaceae bacterium, assembly GCA_031255115.1. GTDB lineage: Bacteria > Spirochaetota > Spirochaetia > Treponematales > Breznakiellaceae > JAIRTD01. The sequence continues at coordinate 7,123 of JAIRTD010000273.1, forward strand.
CATGCAGGGTTCCGTGCTCACCCTTGACGAAGGCAGCCACTCGCTGCGTATACGGGCCTTTGGCTGGGAGGATGTATCGGCGGTCGTGTATGTCAAAGGCAGGGAGACCTGGGGATTCGACGCGCTTCTTGCTCCCGCCCGCTTCGGCATAGCTTCCCTCAGGGCGGAACGGCGGCGTTTTAATCCTGACAACCCAGGCAGCCTGGGGACTACCACGGTTAGTTTTGAAGTCAGCGCCCCCGGCAGGGGAACTTTCCTGGTGCTGAACAGCGCCGGGCAGACCCTCGTTCAAAAAGAACTGGGGCCCTTTACTTCGTGGTCCCAGTCAATATCCTGGGACGGGAGGGACCAGAGAGGCAATATACTTCCTAACGGAAACTATACCCTCAAGATTGAAGCCGCGGCCCTGACCGGAGACCAGACCGCAAGCGCCGGGCTTGAAGCGGCGCTGGATTCTTCTATCTATATTGCTCCGTCCCAGACCAGCGCCGCCGTATCGGGTTTAAGCTGGGCGCCCGCCGCCGAACTTAAAGCCCCGCTTTCCTGGCAGCTTGAGGGAAACCTGCTTTTCGGCAAAGCCCCCGGCGAAGAAGCCTGGCGCTCCCTGCCCTTTGCCGTTTCTTTTGGCATGAGCCTCTTTGAGCGGCTCGAAATCGGCGCCGCAGTAAATATGACGCCCCGTTTTGAAGGCAAGGCGCCTCTTTTTGCCGGTCTTTCTCTTAAACTGGGTATACTCAAGGCCGGAGGCTGGACCGGCGCCGCTCCGCTTCCCCTTAACCTTGCCCTGGGGCTGCGTTACGGCTTTTCCAACGATACCGAACTAAGTCCCTTTGGCCTTCCCGCCGGTCCTGAACTTTTTCTTCCATTTTCTGTTGAACTAAACCGCCTGTTCGCGCCAGGAGCTTCCCGGTCCTCAGGAGCGGCAAAGACCGGCGTTTCGCCAAGGTTCAACCTGTTATTGGTTCCTGCCCTGTGGTGGCCCGCCAAAGACGGCCTCCCCGGAAAACCCCGGGGCGTTGTTTCAGGCGGCCTGGTGTTCCGCCGGTCTCCCTTTTCCGCCGCGCTTTCGGTGCGGACCGAATCTTCTTTTGACGCTTCCCCCTTCCAAAGGGTCATGACCGGCGGCGAAATCAAATTTTTCCCCTCCCTGGTGGTATTCAGCCTTTCGGGCGGCGCCTGGTTTGAATCTTCCCGCCGGGGTTTTTACGGCGGCATAGGCATAGGGGTGATAAATTAGGCTTTTTTGGCGTCTCGCTGCAAACGAATTCTAGTGCAATTTTTTAAGAGCTGGTGTAAAATAGCAGATACAAGCTACAGGCAGTATCTGCCTGAACAAACAGGAGGAAATATGGTTGAAAGTTTTTTTGTTTTTGTGCCCATTGGTTCTGTTTTAGCGTTGATCTTCGCTTTTTATCAGGCTAAAAAGGTGTTGAGTTTTCCGCAGGGTTCCGATCTTATGATAAAGATCTCCACGGCCATACGCGAAGGCGCCAATGCCTATCTCAGGAGACAGTACACCGGTGTAGGCCTCTTCTTTGCGTTTATGTTTGTGGTGCTGGGAATTATGGCTTTTATGGGTTTTCTGACCCCCTTTGTTCCCTTTGCCTTTATCACCGGCGGGTTCTTTTCGGGCCTTTCGGGTTTTATCGGGATGAAGATAGCCACCGCGGCAAATGCCCGGACCGCCCAGGCTTCTTCTGAAAGTTTGAACCGAGGGCTCAGGGTTGCTTTTTCCGCCGGTTCGGTCATGGGCTTTACCGTTATAGGATTGGGGCTTCTGGATCTGTCCATCTGGTTTTTCCTTTTAAAATATGTGTTCTACGCGCATCTTGCCGGAGACGGGGCGAGCCAGATAAACGCCATTGCTTCCGCTATGCTTACCTTTGGTATGGGGGCGTCCAGCATGGCGCTTTTTGCCCGCGTGGGCGGCGGTATTTTTACCAAGGCCGCGGACGTGGGAGCGGATCTTGTCGGCAAAGTCGAAGCCGGTATACCCGAAGACGATCCCCGCAATCCTGCGGTTATTGCCGATAACGTAGGCGACAATGTAGGCGATGTGGCGGGCATGGGCGCGGATCTCTACGAATCCTATGTGGGTTCCATAGTGGCGACAATAGCGCTTGCCGTGTCGGCGGGTTACAATTTTGGCGGCGCGGCCGTTCCCATGATGCTGGCCGCCGTAGGCACCCTTGCTTCAATAATAGGAAGCTTCTTTGTGCGCTGCGGCGAAAAGACGGACCAGCGCGTGCTGCTGGGGGCTCTTCGCCGGGGAACCTATATTTCGTCGGCGCTTATCATTATCGCCGCCTTCCCGGTAATTTACTTTGCCCTGGACTGCGCCCAATACCCCGAACGTATGGGCGTGTATGCCGCGGTAATCTCAGGTCTTTTTGCCGGTGTGCTTATCGGATTTTTTACTGAATATTTTACTTCTGATACCTACAAGCCCACCCAGGAACTTTCCGCTTCAAGCCTGACCGGCGCGGCTACAATCATCATCGGCGGTATTTCGCTCGGCATGTTGTCGACGCTCCTGCCTGTTGTCATTGTCGGCGTATCCGTACTGGTAAGTTTTTTTGCCTCAGGCGGCGGCGTGGAGTTTTCCCGGGGCCTTTATGGCGTGGGTATTTCGGCGGTGGGCATGTTGTCCACCCTGGGTATTACCCTGGCCACCGACGCCTACGGACCCGTGGCGGATAACGCCGGGGGCATAGCGGAAATGTCCCGGCTCCCCGCCGAGGTGCGGGAGCGTACCGACGCCCTTGATTCTCTGGGAAACACCACGGCGGCTACCGGCAAAGGCTTTGCCATAGGCTCGGCGGCCCTCACCGCCCTTGCCCTGATTGTGGCCTATATTGACGAAATAAAATTGAAGGCGCCTGACTTTTTGTTTGACCTTTCCATTGTGAATCCTCCGGTGCTTATAGGGCTCTTTATGGGAACCATGCTGCCCTTCCTTTTTTCGGCCATGACCATGCGGGCCGTTGGCCGCGCCGCGCAGAAGATTGTGCATGAAGTCCGGCGGCAGTTCAGGGAGATTTCCGGCCTTATGGAAGGCACGGCCGACGCGGACTATGCGGCCTGTGTAGACATCTGTACCCGCGGCGCCCAGAAAGAAATGATAGCCCCGGCCCTTATGGGCATCGCGTCTCCCATTGTGATAGGACTAATCCTCGGCGTAAACGGCGTAGCGGGCATGCTCGCCGGAGCTACAACCTCAGGCTTTGTGCTTGCCATCATGATGGCTAACGCCGGAGGCGCCTGGGACAACGCCAAGAAGTATATTGAATCAGGCGTGCACGGCGGCAAAGGTTCAGACCCCCACAAAGCGGCAGTGGTAGGCGATACGGTCGGCGATCCCTTTAAGGACACATCGGGCCCGTCAATCAATATCCTTATCAAACTGCTTTCCATGGTCTCGATTGTTTTTGCCGGAATCATTCTGAAGTTCTCGATTTTTTAACAGATTGAAGTACTCAGGCTTGTTCGATAAACAGGCCTGAGTATACATGGGCGGTCCCGCTTTACGCGCAGTGGCACTACCTATCCGTTGCGATTTCAATAATAAACATACCATCCTCGTTTGAACGAACCCAGGTGAGAACTGTGGAAGCCAATTCGTTCACGCGCTCGCTTTCGCCCTCTTCAAAGCCGTCCGCCTCGACTTCCAACGGCTTGTCAAAATCAAACTTTTGAACAAACCGGGTAAGTCCATGGCCTTGGTCTTCAAACCGTAAATCCGTTTTGATATTTTCCATTCTCGGCCTCCTGGAATATAATCTCTCCCAGCGCCGCAAGCGGCCCGTCAAAGGGGATAAAGGGTTTTCCGTGGGCGTAGCCCGTCTGCCTTTGGTATTCGGCAAGTTCCGGCCAAAAGGCCGTGTCATGCGGCGGCGTGATTTGGGCGAACTGCGCGGGCGGGAGCGCGTAATACGCCAGATTGTAAAACCCGTGCGGCCGCAGGGCGAACACCTTCCAGAACGGGTCGTCGAATTCCCCGACAAAACGCCGGTACACCTTCATCATCGCCGCAAAAAACCCGTTTGCCGCCGCTCCGTCCTGCCGCGCGAGCGCCAGCAAATAGGAAAGCGCGGCGGCGTCGAATTGGGGATTCTTTCGCGTAAGCCCGGTTTCGGCCTGCTTTATCCCTGTCGCGAGTCGATTTTCGTCCCGGTAGATCAGCCCCAAAATAATGTTGT
>JAIRTD010000236.1 GCA_031255115.1 Spirochaetaceae bacterium
GCTGTGGCGGGGTGATAGGGGCAGCGCCCCTAGGAGCGGGGGAAGCGTACAACGCCGTCGGCGTTTGCAGCGAGGGGGAGACTTCCCCCCTCCTGAAACGACTTTGGGGCTGTCATTAAAAAGCCCTTTCCTCCCGCAGCCCCCACTATTTCCGGCATGCACTATTTCTTTATCAGATAAACAATTATAAACCAAACAAAAGGCGCCGGGCGGAATCGAACCGTCGCATAAAGGTTTTGCAGACCTCTCCCTTACCGCTTGGGTACGGCGCCGTATTTTAGTTATGATACCAGTTTTCAGCGGCTTTGTCCAGTAGTCGCGGCGGGGAATGGCGCTAGAGGCTTGAGGCGAGTTCCAGGGCCAGGGTAAACATGGCGACCAGGGATTTTTGCCGTTCTTCGGCGCTCATTTCTTTTCTGGTAACGTTGGAGTCAGAACAGGTAAGTATGCTCAGGGCTTTCTTGCGGAGATAGGCGGCGTTGCAGTACAGGGCATAGGATTCCATGTCGGTTCCGGCGCAGCCCATGGCGGCCCAGGCTTTCCAGCCTGCTTCTCCCCGGGCGTTATAGAGCGAAAAAACATCGGACGAAAAAATATTGCCCGCCCAGAAGGGGATATGCATGGATCTTGCCGTGGCAACGGCCTTCTCAAGGAGGCCGAAGTCGGCGCAGGCGGAAAAGCTCCCCGGAAGGCCGTACTGGGAGGCATAGGCTGAATCCGTAGAGGCTGCAAGGGCAAAGAGTATGTCTCCTACGTTTATCTCGGCGCTCAGGCCGCCGCAGGTTCCTATGCGTATGATGTTTTGCACTCCGTAATGGCTGAATAATTCAAATGAATAGATACCCATGCTTGGAGCGCCCATGCCCGAACCCATGACGGAAACGGGTTTTCCCTTATAGTCCCCGGTAAAGGCCAGCATGCCCCGAACATGGGAACATTCCCTTGCGTTTTCGAGGTACTCATCGGCTATGTGTTTTGCCCTCAGGGGGTCGCCGGGCATGAGAACCGTACCGGCGATTTCGCCGGGCCTGGCGCTGTTATGCGGAGTCCCGTGCGGGGCGTCGCGGGAAGTTCCGTGCGGTGTTGATCCACACGGAACTCCGTCCATATTGCTTTTAGCGTTTGCCTTTGTCATAGGGCTGTCCCACCGCGCGGGGCGCATAATCCTTGCCGCTGAATATGATCAGGGTAAGGAGGGTGATAAGATAGGGCAGTATATTAAAAAATTCCGACGGAAGGAATTTAAGGACCACGCTGCTTGCGCTTATCACCGCCAGGGCGGAAGATACGCCAAAGAGCAGGGACGAACCCAGTATGCCTATGGGCAGCCAGCGGCCAAAGGACACCGCGGCAAGGGCGATAAAGCCGGCTCCGTTAATGGTGTTCACCGTGTACTGAATGGTCTGGGTAAGCACGAGGCAGCCTCCGGCAAGTCCGGCCAGGGCGCCTGAAATAAGCACCGCGATATACCTGATTCGTATAACGTCCACGCCGGCCGAGGCCACGGCCTGGGGATGTTCCCCGCAGGCTCTGAGCCGTAAACCCCAGGGCCGCTTGTACAGGATGAACCAGGAGAGAAGCAGTATGGCCAGGGCTATCCAGGCCGTGGGGTATATGCCCATGATGCCCGGCATAATGCCCAGCTTGAAGGGTTCGCTGCGGTCCTGACGGAATATCACCTGGCAGAAGAACACGGTAAGCCCTGTAGAAAGGAGGTTTATCCCCGTGCCCGACACAACCTGATCCGCCCTGAGTGTAATTGAAGCAAAGGCGTGGATGAGCGAAAAGAAGCAGCCAAAAAGGGTGGCGGCAAAAAGGGCAAGGGGTATGGAGACCGGCGCTACGGTTTCAAGAAGCGCGTGGGTCGTCGCGGCGCTCATGGCGCCTATGCCCATGAGTCCTTCGAGGGCTATATTGGTAACTCCCGAACGTTCGCAGATCATGCCGCCTGTGGCGGCGATAAATATGGGCGCCCATATCATCAGCACCGAAGGAACCTTATTGATAAAACTCATGATTATATCGCTCATTCCTGGTTCCTCCCTTTTCTCGCCTTTTCTTTCATCTGCCATTCCATAATAATTTTTACCCCGGCCCTGAGTGAAATAAACACGACCACAAGGCCCAGTATAATTGAAGTGATTTCTTTGGGTATCTGCCTCGACTGCATGAGGGGCTGGGCAGACTTGAGCATGCCAAAGAGCAGCCCCGACAGGGTCGTTCCCGCGGCGGTACTGTTTCCGACCAGGGCCACGGCGATACCATCAAAGCCGTAACCGTCCTGACCCGCCAGCACCCGGCCGTAGTTAAACGATCCCATAGAAACTATGGCCCCGGCGAGACCGGCAAAGGCGCCCGCTATGGCCATGGCGGAGGTGATGGATCTGTTGACATTGATACCGCCGTACTTTGCCGCGTCCCTGTTAAAACCCGTGGCCCTGAGCGAATAGCCGAGCCTCGTCTTGCCCATAACAAGCCAGAAAAAGAGTATGGCGATAATGGTCAGGTAAAGACCGTAATTGAGCCGCGATCCATTGGTCAGGGATTCAAGAAGGGGACTCGAAAGTTTTGCCGTTTCGGGGAAATTAGGCGTCCTGAAGGTATTGGAGCCCGGTATGCGCATGGTAACAATGCGCGAGCCGTAGAGGGCTATGTAGTTCATCATGATGGTGGCTACGACTTCGGACATATTAAAGCGGGCCTTAAAAAAGCCCACCAGACCGCCCCAGACCGCGCCGGCTGCGACTGCCGCGAGCATGGCCAGTATCCAGTGAAGAAAGGGAACCTGGGGTCCGTATATGGCTACGAACTGTGCCGCGGTAAGGCCCACTATGTACTGGCCTTCGGCCCCTATATTAAAGAGCCCGGCCCGGTTGGCAAAACCCATGGAAAAGCCGCAGAGTATGAGGGGCATGGAAACGACCAGCCATTCTCCCACATAACGCACGTTCCACACCCACTGGCCCTGCCGGTTTTGGGAAAGGCCGGTAATAACCTGGAGTATTGCCGAATACATGCCGGCGGGGTTGCGGCCGACGAGTATCACCAGTATGGTTGCGACAAGAAAGCCGAGGAACACGACGGCCACCGAAACCATACCGTCCGAGCCGGTAAAAACTTCCAGTATTTTGTCGCGTATAAAAGCTACGGTGGATACGCCCTTGTTCGCACCGTTGTCCGCACTGTCAGTCATGGCTTCCTCCCGCGCCGACTCCGGCCATCATGGCGCCTATTTTTCGTTCGTCCGCTTCTTCCTCATCAAGGATGCCTACAATGGAACCCTTGGAAACCGCGGCAATGCGGTCGCAGAGGTTAAGAATTTCGTCTAACTCAAAGGAAACAAGAAGCACCGCCTTTCCCTTGTCCCGCTCTTCGACGATACGCCGGTGTATGTACTCTATGGCGCCTACGTCGAGGCCTCTGGTGGGCTGGGACACGATGAGGAGTCCGGGAGACATATCTATCTCCCTGGCGATAATGGCTTTTTGCTGATTGCCCCCTGACATTGATTTTGCCAGCGTGGCGGGCCCGCCGCCTGAGCGTATGTCAAATTCGCTTATCAGGTCCCTGGCGTGATTATACACGGCGGAAAAATTCAAAAAGCCCATGCTGTTGGAAAAGGGCGTCCTGCGAAAGCTCTTGAGGATGAGGTTTTCGTCAAGCCTGAAATCGAGAATGAGGCCGTGCCGGTGCCTGTCTTCGGGGACCAGGCCTATGCCGCCTTCGTTCCGGTTCCGTATGCTCTCATGGGAAATATCCTTTCCGTTAAAGAGTATGCGTCCCGCTTTAACGGGAAGCAGCCCCGCGATCGCCGCCACAAGTTCGGACTGGCCGTTGCCGTCAACGCCCGCTATGCCTACGACTTCTCCCTCCCGCACTTCGACCGAAAGATTCTGTACGGCCGGCACCCCCTTGGCGCCGATAACCGTAAGGTCTTCTATGCTGAGGACCACCTTGCCGGGCGAAGCCTTCTTCTTGTCAATCTTGAAATTCACCGAGTGTCCGACCATCATTTCGGCAAGCTCGTTTTCGCCGGTTTCGGCAACATTGACCGTACCTACCGATTTACCCCGCCTGAGTACCGTACAGCGGTTGGCGGCAGCCTTTATTTCCTTGAGTTTATGGGTAATAAAGACTATGGTTTTTTGTTCGGCCTTGAGCCTGGTAAATATATCAAGCAGTTCGTCTATTTCCTGGGGGGTAAGTACCGCGGTGGGTTCGTCAAAGATAAGTATGTCTGCGTTGCGGTACAGTATCTTGAGTATCTCAACCCGCTGCTGCATGCCCACGGAAATGTCTTCGATAAGGTCCCGGGGATTTACCGCGAGGCCGTAGCGTTCCGACAGTTCTTTCACCTTTTTTTCGGCTGACAGAAGGTCGAGGTTGCCCCAGGGGCCTTTTGGCTCAAGACCCAGGACTATGTTTTCGGTAACGGTAAAATTATGAATCAGTTTGAAGTGCTGGTGCACCATGCCTATACCGAGGGCGGTGGCGTCGTTGGGGTTCCGTATTTCTACCGGCTTACCCCGTATCCTGATGCTGCCGCCGTCAGGTTCGTACAGGCCGAAGAGCACGGACATGAGGGTGGACTTGCCCGCGCCGTTTTCTCCTAAAAGGGCATGAACCTCGCCCTGCTCAACCTCAAGAAAAACCTTGTCATTAGCAATGATTCCAGGAAAAATTTTCGTGATGTCCAGCATCTCAATTGCGGGATCAGGCATCATACCCTCCTTATTACACTAATTACACTCCCGCCGGAACTTACTCCGGCAGCCAGACCGGCAGCCCGGCTATAGAATCAAAATCCGCACTGCCGGAACGGCTTTACCGCAAAATTCCGCTTACTGGTCATCCTTGGCGGCAAGACCCTGGGGGAAGCCGGGCAGTTTTTTGGCTTCGGTATAGGTAGAGGCAATCTTGATTTCCCCGGAAATTATTTTGGCCCGTACCTCTTCAATAGCATTGACAATATCCTGGGTCATGGCCGGATTGACGGAGGAATACCCCACGCCGTCCTGCTTGAGATCAAAGACAACGGTCTCGCCCTTAAAACTTCCGTCTGTAATGGCGTTCAGGGCGTAGACCACGCTGGTTTCTACCTTTTTAAGCATGCTGGTCAGCACCGCCGAATCCGTGGCGTTGTAGAGTCCGTCTTCGTGCTGGTCCGAATCAACGCCTATGGCCCAGATATTTTTACCCTGGGTCCGGTATTCCTTGGCCTGGGCAATGGTTCCGCCGCCGGAAGCGCCGGCCGCCGAATAGATGGCGTAGACGCCTGAGTCGTACCAGTTTTTGGCCTGGGCCTTGGCAAGCTCGGGCTTGCCCCAGTCGCCGACATAGTAATCAACAATCTGGGCGTTGGGGAATATAGAAAGTATGCCCTGTATATACCCTACTTCAAATTTGGTGATGGTCGAACCGGCTATGCCCCCGATAAAGCCAAAGCGGGGATTGGCAATGCCTTCGGCCTGGGCCTTGAGCGCCGCGGCGACGCCGACAAGGTAGGAACCTTCGTGTTCGGCGTACATGGCCTGGAGTACGTTGGGGAGCACAACCCAGTCAACGTCAACGATCATGTAATTCTGGTCCGGGTTTCCGCTGGCCACTTCGGTCAGGGCGTCGGCAAAGGTAAAGCCCGTTGTTATGATGAGATCGTACTGCTCGTCCGTGGCCTGACGTATATTGGGAATATACATATCCTGGGTCGAGGCGGTAACATAATCATACTCGGCGCCCCTTCCGGTCTGATTGTCCCAGGTATCGCCGTAGAACTGGAGTATGCCCCTCCAGGCGGCGGCGTTAAAGGACTTGTCGTCAATACCTGTGGCGTCGGTAAGCAGCCGTACCGTAACCTCTCCGGACCCGGAAGCCTGCTTTGTGCAAGCCATCGCGGACATCACGAGCATAACGCAAAACGCCAAAAGCGCTGCTTTTTTCATAATCTTCCTCCTGAATATGAGGCGGCGTAAACCGCCAAATTATACAATACCAGTTAAGTATTCCAAAGCCAGGCCGGTTTCGAAATACATTCCAATTTCTATAATAGCATAAATCCCTTTAGACATACAGTCAAGGAGACAAAGCGGCGCGCACGCATTGACAGGAGCGAATAAGCGGGGTACTATCTAAAAATGAAAACGTTGTTCTTAAATCGTGATTTACGGACAACTTCTATATATTGAGTGGTAATTTCGCGTTGTTTTATTGGTTTGCCCTTTTTAAAAGGGCGCCGGGATTCTGACAATACTAATCATTTCACCATAATTGGAGAATTTTGAGCTTCGGATAACTGCGATTATGGGTTATTAAGGAGCGAAACTGCCGAAGCTTCTATAATATTACGCCAATGGCGGATAAAAGCCAATGCTGTCAAAAGACAGCCGCCGCGTCCCTTTTCAGTCTTACCCCGATGTTCATTTCCAGGACAAAGTCAGGCCCCAATCCCGCGCTCGTAACGCCGTTCGCTTCAACAATATTCCTGGAGGAGTAGCTTTAACAGGCAGCATGACAGAAGCATTGTTTCACAGTAATATCCCCGTAGCGCCGGGCGCCCAGGTTTATCTGGAAAGGCCCCGTATTGATCAACTCCTGGACAAGGCCCTTGCAAGCCCGGTGGTCAGCGTGTCCGCCGGGACCGGATACGGAAAAAGCTACGCGGTGTACTCTTTTGTAAAACGGCGCAATGTGAGAACCGTCTGGATACAGCTTTCCGGGCGGGACAATATCGGCGAGCATTTCTGGGAGAATTTTATCTCCGCCATATCGAGCGTAAACAGGGAAGTAGCGGACAGTTTTAGCAGGATGAACTTTCCCGTTACCGACCAACAGCTTGAGCGTTATAGGCGGATACCCCAGAGCAAAATGGCCCCCGGTGAAAAATACATTTTTGTTTTTGACGACCTGTACCTTATCAGCGAAAAGGCGGTGCTGCGCTTTCTTGAATATTCCATCGCCCGGATCTTTCCCGGCGTAACTTCTATTATCATCTCCCGGACTGAACCGCAGCTTAATCTTATGAGAATGGAATCAAAGGGATTATTGGCCCGCATTACCGAAGATCAGCTCCGCTTTACCCAGGAAGAAATGGTCTCCTACTTTTATCTGTTAGACGTTAATCCCATTCCCCAGATTGTCGACACGGTATACAAGGATACCGAAGGCTGGGCCTTTGCCATTCACCTGGCCGGGCTCTTCTTTAAGAACGGCGAGGCTGAGCGCGCCGGGGGCTATGTGCCTTCGGCGATAAGGCCCAATATCTTCAAACTGATTGAAAGCGAGGTCATGGCGCCCCTCCCTGAAGCCCTGCAGCGCTTTCTCGTCAAGCTCTCCCTTATTGAACGCCTTGCGCCGGAACTGCTTGACGCCATAGCCCGTACTCTAGACGGCGGCTCCGGGGAGGACCCAGGCGGAGAAGACGCCGGGAGCAACCTCATAGCGCAGATGGAAGCCATCGGATCATATATACGGTTTGATATCTATCTTAACGCCTACCGCATTCACCACCTCTTTCTGGATTACCTTACCGGCAGGCAGGGCAGTTTAAGCGAACAGGAAAAACAGGACGTATGGAAAAAAGCCGCCGCCTGGAGCGAGGCCAATAACCAGAAGATGGACGCCATTACCTACTACGACAAGGCCGGGGACTACGACGGCATGGTCAGGCTCTTCTACACCCTTCCGCAGGCACTGCCCGCCCGCATGGCGCAGTTTGTTATCGATATCCTTGACCATTCTCCGCCTGACATCTACAGGCAGTACCCTATCAACATAGTTTTCCGGGGCCGCGCCCTTATCAGTCTCGGCCGTCTTGACCAGAGCAGGGAAGAACTGCTCGAGGCCCTTCCCACACTTGAAGCGCTGCCGGAAAGCCACCAAAAACATCGCATACTCCTGGGCTGCAATATCAACCTCGGCTTTATGGGCTTGATCACCGCCATGTACACGAAAAACTACGACTTCGTAAATTGTTTCAGGCGGGCTTTTGAAGAAAGCAGGCTCATAGGCGATTATGTCTACAAGCCGCCTATAAACGGTTGTTCCCTTCCCGCCTATGCGTGCATGGTCATGGACAGACAGCCTTTGGAGCTGGAAAAAGCGCTCTCCTTTATACGGGAAGTGATTCCCTACGTTGCGTCGGCCATAGGGGGCTGCATGTCAGGCATGTACGAACTGGCCCGGGGCGAGTACGCCTTTTTCCGGGGCGATTTCGCCGCAGCGGAAATCTACCTCCAGGAAGGGCTTCGCAGGGGGCGCGAACACGACCAGTACGAAATCGAAAACCGCGCGCTCTTTTATCTGCTCCGTATTTATCTAAGCCGGGCCGACACAAAAATAAAAGAAATATTAAAACAGCTCAAAGCCGAACTCGAGCAGCCTCTCTTTATCAACCGTTATGCGTACTACGACATCATTACCGCCTGGTATTATATTCAGACCGGAGAGCCTGAACGGACCGCAGCCTGGCTTAAAAACGATTACGAAGAAAGCGGCCTTGGCGACCTGACGAAGGGCCTTGAAAAACTGGTACGGGCAAAGTATTACCTGCGCGCGAAACGCTGCCCCGCCGCGC
>JAIRTD010000252.1 GCA_031255115.1 Spirochaetaceae bacterium
AAAGAGCGTCAAACATTTGCGCCGCAAAGTCCGGCGCCGGAACCCTTTTCAAATCAGTCAATCCTTCTTATACTTGAGACGATTGGAATTTATCGAAGGCAGATGCGGAATACGGACCATGTCTTCCTATCAACTGTCAACAAAAAATAATAGAGGTAAGTTTGAACTATAGGCAAAGCGGGAATCCGCAGCGTTTTTTATATTTAAGCCGCTTCCTTGCCGGCATTGTCCTGGTACTTGTTCTCTGCCTTGCGGCCGGAACTCTCTATGCCCTGTTCTTCAAAAGGGACGCGGCGGGAACGGGCGGACTCCCGGCAGGAGCGCCGCTTGAGGGGCCGCCCCCGGAAAATGCCGCGCCGGATACGGCGTCTCTGACGGAGGTCGATGGACAGGAGCGCGAATGGAAGGAAATGTTTATCGGCATAGACCGGATCAGGGCGGCCACCGCCGCGCCGGACAGCGCCGCGGTTATCCTTACCATCACTTTTCCCTACCATGCCGGCGATAAAGCCTTTGCCGAAGAATTAAGTCTGCGGGTACCGGATTTCAGGGCCATAGCTCTGGAATATTTCAGTTCCTTTCCCAAAGAAGAACTGCGGCAGAAAAACGAGCAGGCTATAAAAACAGAGATGCTCCGCCGCTTCAACGCGGTTCTCCGTCTTGGCCGCATTGAAACGCTCTACTTTAGCGATTACATGATAGTTGACTGAGCCGGTCTGTTACAGGCCCAGTACGACGCCGGCGATTCCCGCCGCGGCTATATAGATGACCGGATTTTTTTTGAATTTGTAGACGGCCAGGAAAAGTACGGCGAACAGTATACATTCGCGCCAGCGGAGCAATTCGTACCAGTGCGGGGCCGATGCCTTATACAACGATAGCTTGATGGCGCCGAAACCGGCGGCGGCAAGCAAGCCCGCAGCCGCGGGGCGCAGGCCGCTAAAAACCGCCTTGACCACGGTGTTTTCCCCGAACGCAGTCAGGATTCGGGCAACAATAGTGATGATAATGATGGAAGGGCTGATAAGCCCCAGCACAGCGCATAAGGCCCCGGTAATGCCCATGTAACGGAAGCCGGTATACGCGGAGGTGTTTACACCTATTGCGCCCGGCAGGGATTGAGCTACGGCAAGCATATTGCCAACCATTTCGCGGGTCAGCCAGTCGGATTTATCCGCCAGATCAAAGAGAAAGGGCAGCGTAGCAAGTCCGCCGCCTACGGCGAAAAGACCGATCTGGGCAAAAATGGTGAAAAACAGGAGCAGATTCATTGATCTTCCCCATGAAGAGATATACCGGCCTCTTCTGTACCGCCTGCATCAACAGGTTTTTCCTCCGTTGCCGGCTGTTTACCGCCGGAAATGTCCTTTTTTGTAGGCCGGTACAGGAAAAAGCCCGCAACGCCGGCGGCGGTAACCAGCAAGACCGGCGAAGCGCTTGCGATGACGGAGAGCGCAAATGCGGCCAGAAAGATAACGGTAGCTTTTATATCTTTAAATACACCCTTCACAAGTTTACGCACGGTATCAAGAACCAGAGCGCCTACCGCCACACGGATGCCGGTAAACGCATGCTGAACAACCGGGTACTCGGCAAAATTCTGCATGAAAATAGCAATCGTGGTAATAAGGGCAACGCCGGGAAGCACAAAGCACAGTGTGGCAATGAGTCCGCCAAGCGGGCCCCTTTGTTTGTAGCCCACAAAAGTAGAAACATTCACCGCGATAACCCCCGGCGTGATCTGGGCTATCGTGTAATAATCCATTACCTCTTCCATAGCAACCCAGCCCCGCTTCTTGACAAGCTCACGCTCAATAACCGGAAGCATTGCATAGCCGCCCCCGAAGGTTGTACAACCCATCTTTAAAAAAACAATGATAAGTTCCAGGTATGCTTTCATACTTCCTTCTTGATAATCAGATGTAGTTCCTCAAGCTGTTTTGCCGTTGCCTCGCTTGGGCTTTCGTCCATCAGGCTTTGGGCAAATGAATTTTTGGGAAAGGCAATGACTTCTTTTATCGAAGTTTCCCCCGCCATGATCATTACAAGGCGGTCAAGGCCCGGAGCAATGCCTCCATGCGGAGGCGCGCCAAACTTGAAGGCGTTTGTAAGGAAACCAAACTTCTTTTCCGCATCCTCCGCGTTTATCCCGGCAATGCTGAAAATGCGCTTCTGAAGTTCGCTGTCATGGACACGGATGGAGCCCGATGCAAGTTCGTAACCGTTAAGAACAAGGTCGTAGAGATCGCCGAGTACGCTGCCGGGGTCCTGCTCCAAAGTTGAGTGGAATTGGTCCTGGGGCCAGGAGAACAGATGATGAGCGGCTTCCCAGTGGTTTTCCTCCTCGTTCCATTCAAAAAGAGGGAAATCGACAATCCAGACAAATTCAAAACGGGGACTTTCGCCGTCTTTGGGAAGGGCAAGGCCGAGGTCTCTGCCCAGCTTGGAACGTACCGCGCCCAGCGCGGTATTGGCGATTTTCCGGCGGGCATCCGCCGCTATAAGGATGAGGTCTCCGGGTTTTGCTCCCAGTCCCTTGATGATTTCCGCCGCGTTGGCCGTAAAGAATTTGGAAACCCCGCCCTCAAGTACAGGCTTTTCTTCCGTACCGTTCACTTTCATCCAGGCAAGCCCCTTGGCCTTGTAGACCTTGGCCTGAGCTTCAAGTTCCTCGATCTGTTTACGCGAATAAGCGGCCTGTCCCGGTACAAGCAGGGCCTTGACCGCGCCGCCCGCAAGCCTCACGCCTTTTGTCATGGCCTCGGCCTTTTCCGCCTCGCCCTGAGCCAGCGCATCCTTAAAAGCCTGAAAGGAGCCAGCTCCGGCATAGGGGGAGAAGTCCTGCATGACAAGGCCGAAACGCAGGTCGGGCTTGTCCGATCCGTAAAGTTCCATTGCCTGGTGGTAACTGAGGCGGGTAAAACGGGCCGGAAGCGGGTAGTTAAGAACCTTTTTAAAGACATGACCCATAAGCCCTTCGGTCATGGTAAGGACATCTTCCCTGCCGGCGAAGGACATCTCAATATCGATCTGGGTGAATTCCGGCTGTCTGTCGCCCCGGGCGTCCTCGTCGCGGTAACAGCGGGCAATCTGGAAATACTTGTCAAAGCCCGATACCATGAGGAGTTGCTTGTATATCTGCGGCGACTGCGGCAGCGCGTAGAACTGCCCCGGGTAGATCCGGGAGGGAACAAGATAATCGCGCGCTCCTTCCGGCGTTGAACGTATGAATGTAGGCGTTTCGATCTCGTAAAAACCCGCCGCCGTCATATATTCCCGCACGGCAAAGGCGGTTTCGCTGCGCAGGCGTATCCTGTTCTGCATGGAAGCCGAACGGAGGTCGAGGTAGCGGTACTTGAGCCGCAATTCTTCCCTGGCTTCCGATTCATCATCAATTTGGAAGGGAAGCGTTTCAGAGCGGTTAAGGATAAGTATCTTCCGGGCCAGCACTTCGATTTCGCCGGTCGGCATACCGGGGTTCACCATGTCATCGGGCCGCCTTCGCACCCGGCCCTCGGCTGCGATGCAGAACTCGTTCCGCAGTTCCTGGGTTGCCGATGACAGATCGGCCCATTCAGAAGGGTCCATCCCTTCAGGGTCAACTACAATCTGGGTTATACCGTAGCGATCCCGCAGATT
>JAIRTD010000287.1 GCA_031255115.1 Spirochaetaceae bacterium
GTCCTGGACAGCCAGGGCTATCTTGTTTCCAATTCCTTTGATCTCGTGTGGGACACTCCGCCGGACCCTGATCTGGCAGGCTATACCTGGAACCTTGAATACCTTGGGGCAGGAGACGCTTTTGAGGCTATGGACGCCAGGGCCTTTGACGCCGCCGTTTCTGACGAACGGGCCAGCGGCATACCGGCCCGCGCGCCGGTTCCCGCCCGCATCATGGGACGAAATACGGTTGTTTCGTATAACAACCAGGATGACGGCGTTTGGCGTTTTTCGGTCGCCGCGATTGACGGCGTAGGCAATATCAGTTCTCCGTCAAGCGTCATATTTAGAACCAACAAGTATATTCCCCATACCTTTGTTACCTACGTCAACGCGGCGCAGGACGAACAGGGCATACTTTCCCTGAGCATCATAGGCCGGGGCTTTGAAGAAGGCGGACAGGTAAACCGTATATTCCTCGATCTGGACGGCGAGGCTCCCTATGACCGGGAGTTCAACCTTTCAGACGGAGAGTTCCGGGTTCTTTCGGACCGGGAAATAGGGGGAATATCGGCGGAGGACCTTGACGAAGGAAACTACCGCCTGGGACTCTTCCACCCTGTCCGGGGCCTCTATATGACAAGGCCCCTGGTCTTGGTGGACGAGACAGGAACGATTAAATTCGGCGACTATGCGCGGAACTGGCAGCCCTCCTGGTATTTCCGGGACGAACGCCGTTTTGTGGTGGATGCGTCACTCCTTATTTTGGGAGGAATAATCCTTTTCTGCATCCTCGGAATAGTAGTATCCATACGGGGCATAGGCAATGTGATTGTTGAAGGCGCGGCCATACGGGTAGAAGCCGCCGCCCTCATCACCGGAGACATTATGCCCTCAGAAAGGAAAAAGCGCATGAAAAGAATACGAAAACGGGGCATGGGCCTGAGATTTAAGCTGGCCTCCTTTACGGTGGCACTGGTGCTGGTGGTGGTTATTCTGGTGTCGGCGCCTCTTTATATGATGATGACCAGAACCCAGGAAGAAACCCTGCTCCAGGGACTAAAGGACCGCGCTACGGTATTACTCGAAGGACTTGCCCTTAACGCCAGGACCTATCTGCCCACGAGCAATGTGCTGGAATTGGGCTTTCTCCCCGCCCAGGCGGCGGCCCTGCCCGAAGCGCACTATGTTACCATTACCGGATACGGTACGGAAGCCACGACCTTTAACGATTATGTGTGGGCTACCAATGATCCTGGCATACAAGACAAGATCGATACGGCAAGCTTCCAGCCCGGCGTCTCCCGGCTTTCCGACGTCCTTAGCCCCCGTATCGAAGCCATAGCCGGAGAACTGGACACAAGGGCCAGGGCGGAAGTCGGCTCACTTTCGGAAAGCCTTGCCGGCCTCGGCCAGGAGGCCAGGGCCCTCATAGGGAGAACCGACAGCCAGAGCGTCGAGCGGAGAAACGACATACAAACAAGCATCACCGCCCTGGAAACCAGGCTCAACGAACAGCTTGCCGAAATAGGCAGGACCATAGGTTCAGAACCGGCCTTCTCCACCGGAAGATTTTCACGGGACCAGCTTAGCTTTATCTTCTTTAAGCCCATACTGTACCGCCAGGGTTCCGACGACATATACTACCGCGGCCTTATCAGGCTCGAAGTTTCCATAGAGTCCATTGTCGGCAGCATACAGCAGGGCCAGCAAAGCCTCCTCCAGGTCATAGTCCTGGTTGCCGCCTTTGCCATAGCCATAGGAACCCTGGGCGCCATGATACTGGCCGCCCTCATTGTCCAGCCCATCAGAAAACTCGTATCCCATGTAGAAAAAATCCGCGACACCGACGACAAGGCAAAACTGGACGGCGTAGAAATAGCAATCAAAACCAAGGACGAACTTGCCGTTCTGGGCAATACCATCAATGACATGACCCTCGGCCTGGTCAAAGCGGCCCAGGCGGCCTCTGACCTTACCATAGGTAAAGAAGTCCAGAAGAAGTTCATACCCCTTGAAACAGACCGGGACGGGAACAAGGTAACTTCAGGGTACAAAGACACCAAAAACGCCGAGTTCTTCGGCTATTACGAAGGCGCCAAGGGCGTGTCCGGCGACTACTTCGACTACCAGGACCTTGACGGCAGATACTTCGCCGTCATCAAGTGCGACGTTGCCGGCAAGGGAATCCCCGCCGCCCTCATCATGATACAGGTGGCAACCATGTTCCTTAACCACTTTAAGTCATGGAAGCCCACCGAAAAGGGCATGCATATAGAAGAAGTGGTGTACCAGATCAACGACTTTATCGAGACCCTGGGCTTTAAGGGTCGTTTTGCCGCCTTTACCCTCTGCCTCTTTGATTCGCAGACCGGCCTCATACGCTTCTGCAATGCGGGGGATAATATTATTCACTGGTATGACGCGTCGGAACGCAGAATCAAGACCGTTACCCTTCCGGAAACCCCGGCCACCGGAGTACTCCCCAACTTCCTCGTCGAGTCCACGGGCGGCTATCAGGTACAAACCATGACCCTAGACCGGGGGGACATACTGCTTCTCTACACCGACGGTATAGAAGAAGCAAAACGTAAATTCCGGGACGCTGAATTCAGGGAAATCCTCTGTACCGAAGGAGAAACCGACACCCCCCACGAAAACCACTCCTCGGGCCAGGGAGACGAAGAAATGGGCGCCGACCGGGTCCAGGCCATAGTCAACGCCGTGATGAACAAGGAACGGTATATCCGTCACAAGTGGCACAACCCTGAAGGGAATATAGACCTGGAATTTGATTTTTCTGACTGCGAAGGCCGTGTAGAAGAAGCGATCATGGCCATGGTTTCGGTGGAGAAGATATTCCGTATGTACAAGAGCCCCAAGGCCGATGAAAATTCCCGGGTCCTGGTTGACAAGAAAGTCGATGACTTCCTCAAAAAACATTTTCTCCAGTACCGGAGCTATTGTTCGGAAACCAGGGAAAACGCTGAAAATCCCGCGTATATGTACTATACTCATGTGATGGAAGACGCCCAGTATGACGATTTAACGATACTTGGCATACGGCGAAAATAGGGACTATTATTCTACATGGCGGCTCACGCCGCCAAAGAAAGGGGGTATTATGGCTTTTTCAGACCGAATGAAGAATATCGTGGGCCAGGGCGTGGAGGCTTCAAAAAAAATGGCCGACAAGGCCGGAGAAAAGGCCCAGGACCTTGGCGAAAAGGGCTTTAAGGCCTCAAAGGACTTTATAGCCAAAGCCGGCGCCAAGGCCCAGGCCTTTGGCGAGCGGAGCGTCCTCATGCTCGAAATAAAACAGCTTGAGGGCCAGGCAAAAAAACTCATGGCCCGGCTTGGCCTTGAAGTGTACGAAGCTTTTACCGCCAAAGAAGCCAAAAGCGTTACCCCCACTACGGCGGCGCTCAAACCCGTCCTTGCCGAAATCGCCTCGATAAAAGACGCCATAGAAAAGCGCGAAGCCGAACTCGAAGCGAGAAAAAAAGGTACGCCATAGATTTGACTAACAGCCGCGGGCCGGATATTTTTTACATTCTATTTGAAATTTAACTTTTTCCGTGCTATAGTGGAACCATTAAGAGGGGGAGCCGCATGGATAAACAAACGCCGGATACGACCGCGGGTTCTGCCGGAAGCGAAATACGGGTTCGTTTTCCCATCGGAGCGAAGCTGGTCTCTATTATTACAATACTCCTTCTCTTGTCCCTTGGGGCCATTACCGGCCTGGTATCGGTCCTGGTTTCCGGGGATATACGCCTCACCGCCGAGGACAACAATTTTACCGTAAACCACCGTTCGGCCGCAGAGGCGGAAGTAATCCTCGCGATGATCCGTTCCAACGCCCTGGTGCTTCTTGACACCCTTAACGCTTCAGGGCTTCGGGTCGAGGACGCCCGCAGGGCTGAAAGTTTCTTTTTTGAACGCAACCAGGACATAGCCGCCATTGCCGTCAGTTCTTCTTCGGTTTCGGGCGCCGGATCTTCGCTCTTGTTAAACGACCGTTTCTTTCTTTCCAACGAAACCGATACTTCTCTTGTCGCCGTCTTTATCGAAGCCAATGAAGAAGCCCTGGACCGCTGCCGCAGGGGAGACGTGGTTCTTCTTAACGCCGCGCCGCTTTTTGGCGTTCCTGTACTGGCCCTCCTGTACCCCTGGCAGGAAGCGGCGGCGGTGATTTTCTTTTCTTCCGAGGCCCTCAACGATATCTTCGGCGCGGGGACCAGCCAGTCCTTTCTGATAAACGACGAGGGGGACCTTCTGGTCCACGCCGATTCCGGCCTTGTCCGCGCCGGCGTCAATCTCGGCGACGCGCCCTTTATTCGCCTGATGTGGGAAAGGACGGAACAAAGCTTCCAGACCCTTTATACCGATACCGATGGAAAGCGCTACTTCGGGGCCTACAGTAAACTTGCCCTTGCCGGCGCTGCCGTTATTACCAATGTGGAATACAGCCTGGTATTTGAAGGCGTCGCCGCCACCACCAGGCGCAACCTTTTTCTTACCGGAGCGGTGCTGTGCATCTCCATCCTGTTTATCTGGTTTTTTTCCAAGTCTATAAGCGTCCCCTTAAAAAACCTGAGCGCCGCGGCGGGGCATATCAAGGGCGGTAAATTCGATATTGATCTTAAAGCCAAAAGCCGCGACGAAATCGGCGTACTCACCGATAGCTTTGTAGAAATGAGCCGGGGCCTCGCGGAGCGGGAACGTCTGCGGAATACATTCGGCCGCTTTATTAACGAAACCATCGCCGAACAGGCCATGAAGGGAGAGCTTACCCTTGGCGGCGAGACCAAGCAGGTTACGATTTTCTTTTCAGACATACGCTTCTTTACCGCCATATCGGAAAAACTCGAACCCCGCGAAGTAGTGGAATTCCTCAACGACTATATGACCCGCATGGTGGATTGTGTAGACAAGACCGGCGGTGTTGTGGACAAGTTTATAGGCGACGCGATCATGGCTGTCTGGGGCGCCCCAATCTCAACAGGCAGCGCTTCCAAAGATGCGTTTAACTGTGTCCGCGCCGCTCTTTCGATGCGCCTCGCCCTGCTGGAATTCAACAAGACCAGGGGAGGGGATAAAAAACCAATCATCAAAATAGGCTGCGGGATCAACACCGGCGATGTGGTTGCGGGGCAGATCGGTTCAAACAAGCGCATGGAATACACCGTCATAGGCGACGCGGTAAACCTTGCCTCAAGAACCGAATCCCTTAACAAGCTTTTTGGAACGGATATCCTTATTACCGAAAATACCTGGAACCTGATAGGCAAATATCTTATTACCGAAGAAATGCCCCCGGTTCAGATAAAAGGAAAAGAAAAACCGGTTCGTATATTTGCCGTGGTAAGTATAGATAAAGACGATGTCCCCGGGCCCAGGACCCTGGCCGAAGTTCGGAGCCTTCTGGGAATCATTCCGCCTGATTTGAGCAAGGTAGACGTCAATGCCGAAGAAGAAAAGTACAAGCTCTGATTCCTTCCGGCTTGCCGACGGCCTGGTAAGCGCGCTTTGCCTGGCTGGGGCCCTGGCCTGTCTTGCGTTTTTTTATTTTGATCTCAGCCATACGCTTTCCCGGCTTGGCGAACAGCCTGTAGGAACCATCACCTGGAAACACAAGGCGGCCCAGCGGCGTTTTATCGACAGGGTCCTTTGGGACCGTCTGCAGATGGAATCCCCGGTGTATAACGGCGACTCCATACGCACCGCCGCCCTTTCAGAAGCCTTCATAACGTTTTCCGGCGACGGGAGTACAGAGCTTGCCGAGAACAGTCTGGTACGAATTTTTGCCGGGGATCTCTTTCCCGGTGTCGAACTCTTTGAGGGAAATCTCAGCGTCGACGCGGGGAAGGATGGCGTAAGCCTTATTTCAGGTGGACACGAACTGTTCCTCCATCCCGGCGGGAGCGCGGACGCGTTTGCCGCGGACGGAGGCGTTGAATTCCAGGTAACCGGCGGCAGGGCCTTGCTTGTTTCGGCCGGCTACAGCCGGGAACTTACCGCAGGCGAAGCTGTCGGCTTTGGTCCTGATGGAAGGGTCGATGAGAGTTCGGCCCGGGCCGTAGTCCTGGCTCCCCTGTCCAACGCAAGACTCCTCTCTCCCGGCCCTTTGTCCCTGATGGTGGAATTTGTCTGGAACCGGATAAACTACAGCCCCGCTGATTTTACCCGTATCGATATTGCCTATGACCGGGGCTTTACCCGGCTCGCGGCGTCTCTGGATGTTCCGGGCGATCAAGACCACGCCCTGGTAGGACTTCCTCCGGGCGTCTATTTCCGGCGCGTCAGGGTCCTTAACGGATCTTCAACTTCCGGGCCTTTGGTTTCCCCTTCTTCCGGCCTGACCATTCTGTACGCGTCTCCTCCTGTTCTTTTGAGCCCGGCGGAAGGCCGGTCCTATCCCTACCATGCGGGGGCAAGGCCGCCCCAGTTTCGCTGGGCCCCGTCCGGGACTTCCGGTATTGAACAGAACAGGGCCGCGCCTGACTATTATCTTCTGGAAGCGGCGGACAATCCGGAAATGGAAAATCCTGTTCTGCGCCTTCGCACCCGGGGAACCCAGACGAGATCGCCCCTGCCGTCTCCTGGGCGCTGGTTCTGGCGGGTGTCGGCCTGGTACGGCGAAACGCCGAGAATATCCGAGCAAGGTTCTTTTACGCTCGGCGCGGATGCGGAACTCAGCCGGCCTGTTCTGAACGCTCCGGCTCCGGAAAGCGGCGTTGACATCAGCCCCGAACGCCAGAACCTGTATTTTTCGTGGCGGGTCGTAAACGGGGCGGCTTCCTATACAATCGCCATTTCGCCTAACGAAGACTTGTCCGATCCGGTCATTACCCAAAGCACCGGGGAAAACTACTATGCGTATCCCGTTGAGTCGCAGACACTCAGGGAAGGCCGCTACTATTGGGCTGTCTCGGCGTTTTCTGACAACGGAACCGGGTCTTCTTCTCTTTCCCGGTCCTTTAC
Source organism: Spirochaetaceae bacterium (assembly GCA_031255115.1). Classification (GTDB taxonomy): domain Bacteria; phylum Spirochaetota; class Spirochaetia; order Treponematales; family Breznakiellaceae; genus JAIRTD01. Next base: position 6,967 of record JAIRTD010000287.1, read on the forward strand.
CGTCCTGGGAGCGCAGCCTGCCATCAGGGCTGTTTTCCCGCCGGATAACTACACCGTGGCGGATGATATGCTTGAGGATATGCGCTTTACCTGGAAAAGCAGCCTTGCCCCGGTCCGCTTTCAAATCGCAGATGATCCCGGTTTTACCGCCCCCGTACTGGATGAAGAAACAGAGAACGAAAGTTTTCAGGGCCGGCGTCTGGATGCCGGAACCTGGTACTGGCGGGTTTCGGCGCTTTCTGAGCCCCTCAGCAGCGCGCCGCGCAGCCTTACCGTGGCCGGGGCCCTGCCGCCGCCCCTTCTTTCCGGCGAAACCCAGGGCGGGCACATGATGGTCAGGCGGGGAGAAGACGCAGTATTCCGCTGGCAGCCTGTGGAGGGCGCCGACTACTACCAGTTTTGTTTGTACGGCGCTGAAGAATCCCCTTTCGCCGGCGACGAAAGTCCGCCTTTGACAGCCCTTCTGTCGGAGCAGATCATAACGGATACTTCTGTCGGCATTGCCATGGACGCGTACCCGGAAGGCAACTACCGCTGGACCGTACAGGCCTTTGCCAGCCAGAGCCGGCAGAGTTCCCGGCGGAGCGGACGTGTAGACGAGGCCCTTTTTTACCTCAGTTGGACCCCGGAACCGGGCCGGCCCCGCATTGTGCAGGCTTCGGTTCAAAGCCAAAGCAGCAGTCAGACTACCCAAAGCCGGCAGGCCGCCCAGAGCAGCCAGATTACCCAAAGTCAGAACCGTCAAACAATAGCGCCGCCGCTTGCCCCGCCTGAGCTTGTTTCGCCAGGCAATGGCTATACCTTTGGGGCGGCCCAATTCAGGAACAGCAGTTCCATTACCTTTAACTGGAGCGCGCTTGACGAGGCGGCGGATTATACCTTCATGTTGTTTGCCGAAGACGGCCGGCGGCTTGTAAACGTTACGGTTTCTCATCCGCCCTATATCCTCGAAGACCTGAGCATCCTTGCCCGGGGCGCTTTTACCTGGCGGGTCCAGGCAAACCTGGAAAACGGCGCGTCGAGCCCCCAGGCGGAACACAAGTTTATTGTGGATATTCCGGCAGTCAGGCAGTCGCGGCTTCAGGATATGGGAACAGTGTACGGGACCGAATAAGGGGCGAATGGCGCTTTTAGGACCTGTTCCGCGCTCCCGGAAGAAATAATCGGAAAAGAGCGGAAAAGGACTTGATTTTATTTTTTTGAAGTAGTATATTAAAACACTGCGCCCCTAAAGCTGTGTTCAAAAACAGTACAATGGTTCAGATCCCTTGGGCATTAAAAATTCCAGGGATATTTTCGCCCGAATCAGGCCCTGGGGCTTGACATTCCGCGAAGGAATATAGTACTGTCTGCGAACCACTAAAAAAGGGAATAATCTGGCATGAAATTTGCTGGCATTAGAGCGCTTTGACAGTGGTAGAGCTTTGTAACGGGACGGCGCCAGGCGTCGTTTCTTATCCGCGAGGGCTTGTGAAAGTTCGCGGAAGCCCGCGGAAGCGAAGAAGATCTTTGGCAAACAATTAAGGGGGCTAAAACGGCCTTTTTAGTTCAGGGAAGGGGAGAGCCGCGGCAAGCGATCTGGGGAAACCCGGGAAGCTGGCCGCGGAAGGAAAGGCGTGATTTTGAGCGATCGGAATCACAAGCCAGCAGGATGGTTCCGCGAAAGCGGAAAAGTCGAGCGCAGCGGGAAACGCAGCCGGCCCAGATTGGGT
>JAIRTD010000024.1 GCA_031255115.1 Spirochaetaceae bacterium
ATAATACCATCAGGTGCCGCAGGAAAGGAGCCGCCCCTCCCCGGAAAACAGGAGCATGTGTCTTGAGGCAATATAATTGGCTGTACATACCATTAGTGTATAGTATTTTTGGCAAGAACGCTACTCAACCGCAACCTGCCTTTGAAAGGGGTTTAGGGGCGTCAGGTCTATCCACGGTGTTCCGGGTAGTTTGAACCAAGGGGCGGGGGGATAGTTTTTTCGGGGGTTATTTTTTTACTGTTCCGCCGGCCTTTGCCGGTTTGGTGTCAACGGAGTTGAGGTATGTGGAGAGTTTTTCTTTGCCGATAAGGTCGATGAGGCGGGCTTCGGTGTAGCGTTTGGCTTCGTCGGTAAAGGTTCCCACCGAAAGGCACAGGCCTTTGCCGGCCTTGACTTCTTTTAAGTGGGCATGAAAGTCCCGGACTATGAGTTCGCCCACCGACCCCTGGTTTCGTATAAAGCGGAACATCACCAGGTCAGACCATTTGGGAGTATCCACTTCGGCAAGAATATCGGCCCAGTCGTTTTTGTTGACCGCTATATTGGTTATTTTAACCTTGGCTCTGGGAAAATAGTTCATTACGATTTTACGGCAAAGGGCGACAAAATCCGCCGAGGGCGCCATGAGGTAGATCTGCATGTTTTTGTTGGCGTTCAGTTCCTGGTACTTGGAGATAAGCAGGGGTACGTCCTTAAAGTTGGGGTGCACATCCTGGATTTGCCTGAGATAGACCAGGGCCTTGCCTACATCCTGCTGTCTGAGCAGTACCGAAGCCAGCCGGTATTTGAGTTCCAGCCTGATTTCGCTCTTGACGTTTTGATGTTTGAGTCCTATCTCGAAATCCTCAATGGCTTTTTCAAAACGGTGGTTTTTGAGGTTGATGGATCCCGAAAAAAGGCAGGCGTTGGGGCCCATTGCCGGGTCGGGCCTGAGATGGCCAAAGATGCGCAGGGCCTGATCGGTCTGGTTTACCTCATAGTAACATTCGGCAAGGGTAAAAAGGGATTCTTTGTCATCAGGGGCAAGGTCAATGGCCTTGCGTATATAGGCAAGGGCGTCCTTGTATTTTTTCATTTTGAAAAGGGAGTGTCCAAGGCAGCGAAGCGTAGGGGCGTGCTCAGGATCAAGCAGTCTGGCCTGATTGAGGTACTGAATGGCCTTTTCGTAATTGTTCCTCTGGAATTCAAGGTTCCCCAGATTGTAGTTTACTTCGAGATTATCCTGTTTCAGGGAGCGGGCAACGGCAAAGCCCTTGTACGCCTCGTTGAGCAGATTGAGTTTGAGGGCCGAAATCGCATAGTGGAGGTTAGCCTCGAATTCATCTATGCCCGGATGACCTGTGGCAAGCTCGATAAGGGTTTCGTACATTTTATAGGCTTTATCCCAGGCCTGGTCCTGGTAATGCAGTTCGGCCAGGTCCCGCAGGGCTTCGGGGTTCCGGGGATTTTGCGCCAGTCTTTTGGTGGCGTCTTTGAGTATCGCTTCGCGGTCCGTTTGTTTGCCTCTTGTCCTGCGTCTGCCGAGTATGGTCATGATAAGCACCACGATTCCGGCAAGAGCGACTACAGCCACAAGAATGGGCAGAAGATCCATCATATTCTCAATTATCGGGATTGTACCATAAATGCTCAAGTATTATCTTTACGGTGTAAAGAACGCTTCGCGCCCCTTCGAAGACCAAAGACAGCCAACGCGCAAGGGATAGAAGCGGAAATCCTTTTTTGCCCGGAGGGGCAAAAAAGATTGGAGCGGATAGCCCGGTTTCCGGCGCGAAGCGCCGGAAATGCGCCCAATAAAAACCTATTACGGTTCCCTTTCCTTGCTACTGTAATCGTTTCCCCTTGAGAATTTTTCCGATTAGGTCGATAATAAAGAGATAAATCATCGAAGGAGTACGATAATGGCAGCAACTATTGGCATTAAGATTGCTAATGGGGAATTCTACTCCATACTGGAAGAGTCTTCCGCCGTTAAAAAACGGCTCATCCTCACGACTGTGCATGATGGTCAAAAAAGCGTGCAGATTGATCTTTACAAGAGCGCGCTCAAGACTATGGCTGACGCGGCTTATATTGGGAGCCTTGTAGTCGAGAATATCAAATCCAGGCCGAAGGGTGAACCTTCAATAGAGTTGATTATTTCTTCCAACGCGGCCGGAGAGCTCAGCGCCGATGTGTTGGATCTCGACGATCCTTCCAAATCAGAGCCGCAGCATCTGGTGGTTTCCCTCAAATCTCTGGAAGAATCCGCCAGGGATTATGATATTCCCGATTTTGAGCTTGATTCCCATGAACCGCCTCCCCAGGGTCTTTATGACCGGGCCCAGGCTGTGGTCGAAAAAGAACCCAAAAAGAGTTCTCCCTGGCCTGTTGTTCTTGTAGTGCTGCTTCTGCTCCTCCTCCTCGGCGCTGTGGCGTGGTATTTCCTTCTCCGGGGCAGGGGTTCGGACAAGACGCCCGAAAAACCCGCTGCTCCCACAGAGAGTACTTCTCAGGCAGATGGCGCGGCTGGTCCCGCATCAGGTTCCCCGGCGGCGGGGAGCGCGGCTGGGGCTCAGACTCCCCCGGCCCGTACAACTCCGGCGCCGGTTATAGAAGCGCCGGCTCAGCGTCCAAGCAGTCAGGCCGGACGGAGCAGAAATCGCCCGCCTGCGCCTGTTTCTTCCTACGCGGTTCCCCAGACCATACCCCGCGAAGGGGCGGCGTACAGAATACGCTGGGGCGACACGCTCTGGGATATTTCGGAGGCCTTTTATCGCAATCCCTGGCTCTATCCCCGTATCGCGCGGTTTAACAATATCCGTAATCCCGATCTCATTATCTCCGGGACTACGATCCGTATACCGCCGAAAAATTAGCCGTCATACTTTTCTACCAGCCCTGATTGTTCTCACCCTCCTTGACCTCGCGTCCTGCGGGGGCGGGAGGGTCATGGGCATAGCCCGGAACGATGCCGCGTCGTCCTTTTACGCCGGTCTCAGGGCCGAGGGTCAGGGTAATCAGGTCCTGGCCGCTTCGCTTTACGAAAAGGCCCTGGCAAGTTCCCTTGGTCCGGTAAAAGAGGCCGCCCGCGACAAACTGGTCCGCTTCCTCACGGTTTCTGACCCGGCCTTTTCTGCGGACGAAAAAGAACGTTCTGCCAAAAGGATACTCAGCCTCCCGGACAGCGAAGCAATGCTCGCTTGCCTTGCCCGCTATACCCTTGGACAGTATGAAGACCTGGCCGGGCCGGAACTTGCCGCCGGGACAGAACTTGCCGCAAGCTCCTGGGAAAAAGCCGTTGGCTTTGGCGCTGTGTTCCGGCGCGGGGGAGACGGGCCGGGGGATGACGCTTTTCTTTCGGGGCTTATGGATTTTGTTTTTGCGGGAACCCTTGACGCTCCCCGGGTTTGGCTTTTTGAGGAATGGGAAGAGTGTTCGGACGGGTTCCTGCCCAACGCCGCCTCGGCGCTAAGGGGAAGGCTTGCCGTACTTCGCGGCGATTACGGCCGGGCGATGAACGCTTTTAGCACGGTCCTGGATGAGGACCCGCTGCTCTTTCTCCGCTATCCGGCGCTTCTTGGCGATTTGGGCCGGGCCTTTCAGTATTCAAATAGACAAAAAGAAGGCGTCGAACTCTTTGCCCAATGGGCGGATTTTCTCGAAACCGGCGCCGGGCTGGGGGACGGTATTTTTTCCATTGACGAAAGAAGGGCGCGTTATGTGCTTTTCTACTTTGGCGGAAGAATAGAACGCCAGCGGCAGCGCTTTGACGAAGCGGCCGGTCTTTTTTCGGCGGCCCTCGCCCTTGCCCCTGACGACGAACAGGCCGACGCCTGTATCTGGTATCTCCTCAGCCTTGCCCTCAATGAGCCGC
>JAIRTD010000037.1 GCA_031255115.1 Spirochaetaceae bacterium
CCGCGGCCTTTACAACCGGCGAAATATTCGTATCTGTATATCCCTTTACTTTGTGCGATTCCTCAAGCGTCTGGGCCATTGCCGCGTCAGTTCCGGTTGCAACGGTTTTTGCGAGGGTCAATATACTGACCCGCTATGTCATCGGCATTGCGGTTTTTTCGGTATGTATTACGTCCTTTATTATATCGCTTTTTATTTCCAGGATGTCAAAGCCCATCGCCAATGTCTCCCAGACCCTCATGGATATATCCCAGGGCGAAGGAGATTTAACCAAGCAAATTAACCTTAGCTCCAAAGACGAAGTGGGAGATCTGGCCCATTACTTCAATCTTACTCTGGAAAAAATCAGGAATTTGATTGTTACCATAAAGACCCAGGCCACGGAACTTTTTGATATAGGCAGCGAACTGGCCAGCAACATGACCGAAACCGCCGCCAATGTAAGCCGGATAAACAATACTATCCAGACTATCAAGGGACAGATGACCGGTCAGGCCGCAGGCGTATCCGAGACCAATGCCACAATGAAACAGATTACCCTCGACATAGATAAACTCAATGAACAGATTGACAACCAGGCATTAAGCGTGTCCCAGTCCTCGACGGCGGTAGAACAGATGATTGCCAGTATCCAGGCGGTAACCCAGACCCTGATCAAAAACACAAAAAACGTACAGAAACTTTCAAGCGATTCGGAAACAGGGCGCGCCAGGCTGCAGGGAGTTGCCGCTGATATTAAAAAAATCGCCGACGAATCCGAAGGCCTGTTGGAAATAAATCTGGTAATGGAAAATATCGCCAGCCAGACCAACCTGCTTTCGATGAACGCCGCCATAGAAGCGGCGCATGCCGGTGAGGCCGGCAAGGGCTTTGCGGTTGTGGCCGACGAAATCAGAAAACTTGCCGAGTCATCAGGCGTGCAGTCCAAAACCATTTCGGAAGTGTTAAAGAACATCAAGAATTCGATAGACGAAATTACCACGTCAACCGAATCGGTACTGAACAAATTTGAAGAAATAGATACCGGGGTAAAGACCGTATCCGATCAGATTGATAATATCAAGAACGCTATGGAAGAACAGGACCTTGGGAGCAAACAAATCCTTAATGCCATAGGCAGCCTGAACACTATTACCCAGACAGTAAAGGGCGGTTCGGCCAAAATGCTCGAAGGCAGCAACGAGGTTATTCAGGAAAGCGAGAATCTCGATATAGTTACCCAAAAAATCACCCACGGCATGAACGAAATGGCCAACGGAGCCGATCAGATTAACATAGCCATAAACCGGGTAAACGAGATCTCAGAAACAAACAAGACGAGCATAGAAGTTTTAATCGGCGAAGTCTCAAAATTCAAAGTAGAGTAGCGCGGATTACAAAATGCGGCCTGCCGGGGCCTAATACCCGCCAAGTATCCCAAGGAGCCTTTCCTTGTCGATGGAGCGCAGAAAGCTTGCAAGGCGCGGGCCCTGGTCTTTGCCGATGAGGGCCTGGTAGGCGGCGCGGAAAAGCGCCTTTGGTTCGAGGCCCGCTTCTTCCGCGGCCTGGTAAATGGCCCCGGCGCAGCTTTTATCGTCGGCAAAGCCGTCAATTACAGCGACAACCCTTTCCCTGAGCAGCCTTAGCCCGGCAATTTCGGCGTCGCTGAGAACGGCCTTTTCGCCGGCGTTTTTGAGGCGAAAGCGGAACTCGTCAGGGGCACATTCCTCTGCCCAGTATTTGGCGCAGGAACAGCGTCCCTCAAGGCGGCGGCGCTGTTCGGTGTTCAAATTCCCCGCTTCTTTTTCGAGGCCCGCAATGACCCTGGCAATATCGCCCCCGGCTATCTGGATGAGGTTGCAAAGGTGCCTGAAAGGGACCTGATAGGGCATGACTTCGCTTACGCCGCCTGTCTGGGAAAGTTCATAAATGCGTCTTTCCTTTTGATATACAGAATCATCTTTGGCCGCTTCAAGCTTATACGCTATGCGTTCGGTTTTGTCGTAGTCTTCGTAGATTTTGATTACGTCAAGATCAAACGAAATGGTAAACTCGGTATTCGGCCTGGTACCGGCAAAAAGATAGCGGACAACTTCGGGGGTATAGACCCTGAGAATGTCTTCAAGGTTAATGACCTTGCCGGAGGAACTTGACATCTTGCCCGCCGAGCCCTTGATGCCGATAAAGTCATAGCGGAAACTCACCGGCGCGTCCCAATTATACACGTCCTTGCACACATGGCGGGCGGTGTCAAAGGAACCGCCCTGGCTGTGGTGGTCTTTGCCCGCCGGTTCAAAGTCAACTTTTTCGTATTCCCAGCGCATGGGCCAGTCAACCCGCCAGCCGAGTTTGACGCCCTTCGACTTTCTGAGATCAACGGTTTCCGTATGGCCGCAGGCGCAGTGGTAGCTTATGTCCCACTCGCCGTTCCAGCTATCTATGGCAGTGTCGTCTTTGTTGCATGCGTCGCAGAAAACGCTGATGGGCCACCATTCACCCTGTATCTTGTGTTCTTCATCGCGGAATTTGTCCAGTATGGTTTTAAGTACTTCCCGGTGTTCCAGGGCCCGCCTGATGCCTTCCGCGTATTTGGAAGCCCGGTAATTTTTTGCCTGATACAGGTATTCAGGCGTTATGCCCACCAGAGGCAGCATGGTTTCAACATCACGTTCGTGATGACGGGCATAGCTTTCGTCCCGGCCCCAGGGATCGGGAACCATGGTAATGGGAAAGCGGAGGTACTTTTCGAGTTCCTCCTGTCCGGGCATGTTTTTTGGAACCTTGCGGAACACATCGTAATCATCCCATGAATAGATAAACCGGACCTGCTTGCCCAAATCCCGCAAGGCCCTGACCACAAGATCAACAGAGATAATCTCCCTGAAATTGCCGATATGTACGGTTCCCGAAGGAGTGATGCCCGAAGCGCAGGTATAAAGTTCCTTGTCGCCTTTTTCCCGTATAATTTTTTCCGCGGTTAAATCCGCCCAATGTCCGCTCTTTGCTGCCATAAAAAAGCATTATACCCGAAAGTGGCCGCGCGTGGAAGGGATCTGCCGTTAAAAACCGCAATTCCGTAGCGCCGGACAAAATTACGCGCCCGAAGCCGTGTCTCAGCTTCTCCAGTATTCACGGGTAAAAAGAATAAACACGGTCCACAGTTCGAGGCGTCCGGCTATCATAACAAAGGAATACAGCCATTTAAGATGATCTGGAAAGGCGCCGAAATTACCGGCAGAGCCTACGCCGCCAAAGCCCGCCCCGATATTTCCGGTTATCGAGAGGGCGGCGCTGAATGAGGTAAAAAGGTCTATCCCCGACGCGGCGCTTATAAGGGTGGTTCCCATGACTATGATCATGTACAGAAAAACAAAACCCGCGACGCCGTAAACCACATCCCTGCGGCCGACTTTTTTGTTAAGCTGAACGCTAAAAATCCCCCTTGGAAAAATAGTCCGTCTCAGTTCATTTCCTGTCTGCTTAAAAAGCACTACATGGCGTATAACTTTAATGCCCCCGGCGGTCGAACCTGAGCAGCCGCCTATAAACATGAGACAAAAGAGTATCATTCTGGCAAAGCCGGGCCAGGTTTCATAATCCACCAGGGAAGTCCCGGTGGTAGAAAGTATCGAAGCCGCCTCAAACGTGGCGTAACGGACGGCGGTGAGCGCCGACCCGTATTTGGGAATGAGGGTAAGACTCATCGCCGCCGACGCGACGAGAAAGATGAGCAGATAGACTCTGCCTTCGGTATTGGTAATGAGGTCCCTGAATTTTCCCCTGAGGAGGCGGTAGTACAGGTTGAAGTTAAGCCCCGCGAGGAGCATGAATACCGTGGCGGTTCCGTCTATAAAGGCCGAATGATACGAAGCAAAGCCCTGGGCCTTTGTGCTTACCCCGCCTGAGGCCATGGTGGTAAAGGCATGGCAAAGGGCGTCAAAAAAATCCATGCCGCCGATAAAAAAAAGCAGGGTGAGGATCAGGGTGAGGGCGCAGTAGACCAGCCACAGGAGCTTTGCCGTGGCGGTAACTTTTGGGGTTATCTTTTCTTTTTCCGGCCCCGGCACTTCGGCCTTGATAAGCTGAAAGCCGCCCACGCCAAGCAGGGGCATGAGGGCCACCGAAAGAAGCACGATGCCCATGCCGCCCGCCCAGTGGCTCATGCTCCTCCAGAGGAGGAGGGAACGGGGCAGAGCTTCAATATTATTGAGGGTAGTCGCGCCGGTGGTGGCAAAGGTACAGGCGCTTTCAAAAAAAGCGTCGGTAAAACTTATGCCGGAAGCGGGATTGTGGGCAAGGTCCCACGGAATCTCTCCACCGGCAAGGTAAAAGGGAAGGGCCCCCATAAAACTTGCCGCGACCCAGGTTATAAAGACCAGCATAAAGCCGTCCCTCGGTCTTAGACGGAGCGTTCTCCGCCGCATCAAAAACAGGGCCGGCAGGGCCGCCGCAAAGGCAAAACCCATGGGAAAGGCAAAGGCCCGAACCATGACGGCCTCGCCCCGGACCAGGGCAAAAATAAAGGAGGGAACCATAACACAGGCGACCAGGCCCAAAAAAAGAAGCAGTATAAGAAAGGGTTCTACTATCCGTATGGAACGCACCTTACTGCCTCCAGTATTCGCGGGAAAAGAAAACCAGGGCGGTCCACAGCTCAAGCCTTCCTGCTATCATGATAAAAGAAAGACCCCACCTGACATAGCCGGGTACCATGGTAAACGCCGAACCGGGCCCGAAAATTCCCTGGCCGAGGCCTATGTTCCCCAGGCTAAGGAGCGCGGCGTTTAACGACGAAAACACATCAAAGCCCGCGCTGCTTACAAGGAGGGCGGCGGCAAAGACCATGACAAAGTACAAAAACACAAAGGCCGCCGCGCCGTATACCAGATCTTTACGCCCCGCCTTTTTGTTAAGTTGAACGCTAAAAACTCCCCTGGGATAGAGGAGCTTTTTCATTTCGTTTCCCGCCTGCCTGCAGAGTACTACATAGCGTATAACCTTGATGCCCCCCGCCGTGGAACCGGAACAGCCCCCTGTAAACATGAGGAAGAAAAGGCAGGCCCTGGCAAGGGGAGGCCAGAGATTAAAGTCCCCGGCGGAAAAGCCCGTGGTGCTTAGTATAGACGCCGTGTGAAAAACCGCCTGGCGCAGGGCAGGTTCAAAACCGGATCCTCCCAAAAGAAGCGCGTTTCCCCCCGCCGGGATTCCGCCTGAGGGATTCCTTGAGAGCAGCGAAAACGTGATAAGGCTTACCGAGACAAGGATGATGAGGCCGTAGGCCCTGGCCTCGCTGTTATGCAGCAGGTCCCCTATCTTTCCCCTGAGAAGACGGTATATAAGAGAAAAATTAAAACTCGCAAGAAGCATAAAAATTCCGGTTACCCATTCAATATAGGGTGAATGATAGGCCGCGATGCTTTGGTTACGGGAACTAAAACCGCCTGAGGCCATGGTAGAAAAGGCGTGGAGCACCGATTCAAACCAGTTCATGCCGCCCAGACGGAGCAGGAGCAGATTAAAGACCGTGAGGGCCACATAGAGCAGCCACAGCAGTTTTGCCGTAGTGGTGATCTTTGGGGTGATGCGGTCCTTTTCGGATCCCGACGCTTCGGCCCTGATAAGCTGAAAACCGCCGGCGCCCAGAAGGGGGAGCAGAACAACAGAAATCACGACAATGCCCATGCCGCCAAGCCAGTGGGTCATGGCCCGCCAGAGAAGCAGGGAACGGGGGAGCGCTTCGACATCAACAAAGACCGTGGCCCCGGTAGTGGTAAAGCCCGACACGCTTTCAAAAAAAGCGCCGCTAAAACCGCCCGGACAGCCTGACATCACATAGGGGACAGAGCCCATGAGGCAGATACAGACCCACGCGAGAAACACGATAAGAAAACCATCGGCGGCGGTAAAACTAATCTTGTATTTTTTTGTCATGAGTATGATTATCGAAGAAGAAACAAGGACCGTGGCAAGGGGAAGGAGAAAAGGGGCAAGCATTTCGTTTTCGCCAAAAACAAGGGCCGCAACAAGGGGGATACTCATGGTCAGGGCGGTGCAGGCAAGGAGGGCGGCAAGAACTTTAAGCAGCACCTGATACTTCATGAAGATTCGCCGAAAAGCCTTTCCAGATCGGCTTCGCTGCCTGTTTTGGCGATAAGTATGATACGGTCTTTTTCGGTAAATACATACTCGCCTGTGGGGATAAAAGACGCTTCCCCGCGTTTTACCAGCAGCACCAGTCCTCCCTGGGGCAGGCGGAACTGGGTAAGGGGAGTATTCACTACGGCGGTGTTGGCGCTGATTTCAAGCTCGATAATATCAACGCTGCCGTCGCCGATGCGGCGCACTCCCTTTATGCGTTCACCCATAAGATGGGAGAGTATGGAATCAACCACGACCGACTGCCTGGGAAGCACCACGTCCACGCCCAGCTTGCGGGCTATGGCCGTATAGCCCTGTCCGGTTACTATGGCAATGGCCCGGTGTACTCCCCGGGATTTAAGGTACAGGGCGGCGATCATGTTAAGTTCCTGGTTTGCCGTGGCGGTGATGATGAGGTCAAGATCGTCTATGCGTTCTTCGCCGACAAAGCTCTCGTCGGAAATGTCTTCGTTGAGAACCAGGGCTTCGGGAAAACGGGCGGCCAGTTCCTTGCAGAGGCTGTAATCTTTTTCGATGATGATGACCCGCCGCATGCTCTTGGGGATAAAGGCCTTAAAAAAAGAAAAAACCGCAGAGGCCGCTTTTTCTTCGCCGCCATGCTTCAACAGTCCTTCGGCAATAAGGCTGCCTATGCGTCCGCCTCCTACAATACCGATTTTCCGCAGGGGCTTTTCCGAGCGTCCGGCAAGGGCAAAAATGCCGCTCAGGTCTTGTTCTTTTGCAAGTATGTAGATACGGTCCTTCTTGACAAGCGTCGTTGAACCGGTGGGCAGTATGCTTTCGCCCCTGCGTTCAAGAAGGGTTACAAGGCTTTCGGCCTTTACCAGCGAACGAAAATCCTTGAGGGCAAGGCCGTCAAAGGCGCTCTTTTCCGCTATGTCTATGGCGCCAAGTTCGTAGGACGTATCGGAAAAAGAAAGCACATCACCTATCGCGCCGTGTTCCACCGCGTCGAGAACGGTCCGGGCCGCCTCCACATCAGGATGCACAAAATAGTCTATGCCCAGTATGCCCGGGTCGGTTCCCTGCCTGCTGAGCCTGATATAATCGTCATTGCGTACCCTGGCTATTTTAAGCAGTTCAGGCTGCCGCGAAGCGGCAAGGCCGCAGATTATCATGTTGACTTCGTCAGAATCGGTTACGCAGACCAGGGCGTCGGCCTTGTCCAGGCCGGCTTCTTCAAGGGCGCTCAGGCTGTTGCCGCCGTCGTGGAGCACGAGGCAGTCAAGACGGTTTGAAGCGTGGCGGGCCCTTTCTTCATTTGATTCTATTAGAGAGACATCGTGCTTTTCCTGAATCAGATATTTGGCAAGTTGGGTTCCTACCATGCCGGCGCCGACGATGATGATACGCATAACTAATTTTCGGCCCCGCCTTGCCAAAGGTTTTCGAGGGCGGCGATACATTCATCGGGGGTCTTTGTTCCGTTTATGATTGCGCCGGCAGCTTCCCTGAGGGCATTTTCGAGAACAGGGCCTCCGGGCGGGAGGCCGAATTCGCCGGCTGCTTCTCCGGTTTCCAGTATGACAAGGGCCTTGTCATATTGAACGCCGCGCTGCGCCCGGCGCTCAGGAGGCGTCCCCCGGGCGCTGGCATTTACTGGTATGCCGGAAAGCGCCGCGGCAAGAAAGGCGTTGGCCTGCGCGCCTGAGAGAAAGCCGATAAAGAGCTTTGCTTCTTCCCCGCGGGAACTTTGTTTTGTGAGCGCCGCGCCCCAGTTCCCCAGGGCAAAACGGGGTTTTCCCAAATAGGCGGCTGGAGGCGGAACCGTAGTCAGGCTGTATTCAAGATCAGGGGCGCGTTCCTTTATATATCCGGTTCCCGCTATCGAGGCGGTCATCATGGCGATGCGCCCGGCGATAAAGTCATCGTATTTTTCGCTTTCTGTTTTTTCAAAATCAGCCATATCAAGCAAGCCGGTCATGGCCTGTACGAAATTCAGCGAATCGTTCAGGGCCGGGACATTCAGGGCGCTTTGGTCTTCGCTAAAAAAATCGAGCCCTGCCGCCCAGGTCCAGGCGGCAAGTTCCTCTCCGCCGGACACGGCAACAGAAGAAAGGGCCTCGGCATAGGCGAGAAATTCCTCCCTGGTCTTTGGCGGATGGTCAAAGCCCGCTTCCCTGAGTACGGCGATATTGTAATAAAGGGGGTACATAAAGGAAACCAGGGGCATGATCCAGCGGGGAGCGCCGCCAGAATCCTCCAGGGCAAATTCGGTAAATTCAGGATTTTGCAGGAGGGAATCAAGGGACTCAAAATGATCCCCGGACAGGGACACGAGGCTTTTCTGGTTGGCGATAACAATATCGGGGATTCCCGGACGGCCCTTTGGTTTTTCGGGATTAAGGTCCCCTTCAAGCTCCTGTGGGGAACGGTCAAGTATCGTGATTTCTATATCAGGATAGCGGCCCTGAAATTCCTCGACCAGGGGGGCAAGGGAAACCGGCGCTTCGGCATTCCCCCGGTACAGGGCAACGCTCAGAACTGTTTTTTCGGGCGCTCTGGTTTGAACATATTTGTACAGAGCCGCCCCCGCCCAGACCGCGCAAACCACGATAAGAAGTAACCTGCTTTTTTTCTTTTCGTCCACGGGACTATACTCCATAGATTTAAGTTTGTCAGGCAATGAATTAGTTAATTCTTTGACTGGCAAACAATTATAATCGGAATTCTCTG
>JAIRTD010000023.1 GCA_031255115.1 Spirochaetaceae bacterium
GCCACCCCTATCCCCGGTCCGCTCTCGCCCTCGGCCCAGGGTATATTGGCCGTGTTAAATATCATGCCCCCGTCCCGGATAACACCGATAAAAGTCTGAGTCATATTCACCGGAACATAACGGCGTTGCCCTTCGACCAGATATGACGAACAGCTAACCTCAAGGCCGTTGGAATAGATATCCTGTCCTTCATGTAGTAAAAAACGGCAGGTTTCCGGTAAAAACACCATACCGGACTCTGTCTCATCAAGAAACTTAAAGGTAACGCGGTTCCCGCCCATAAGAAAATACGTATCCCGGCCAAAAAAACGGGCCCGGGGAAACCCATTTTGGTCCCGCCAGATGGTATCTTTTGTAATTATATTGTATGGATATTTTCGCCTATCAATATCCTCTTGATACAGTACAATTCTATCATCTTTAGTCATGACCCCGTAATTTACTCTATAAATATGTTCGGAGCTTGGGAAAGTAAATTTTTCGTTTGCCGATGACACGAATATTGGTAAAAAGTTTATACCAAGCTCATGAATTGCATATTCATCATCAGAGTGAAGAGATGCCTCAAGATAAAACAAAGCAATTATCAATAATATGGGCTTCTTCATTATCAATTCTCCTTTAAGGCAGATTGCCATTCAGGTTACCGCTGCCTCTTACAAGCGGTTTTTTATTTTTCGCTTAAATTGTCTACCCCGTCATCCCACTTTTCTGCCGGGGGCGGGGAGGCCTGGTAGGCGGCGCAGCGGTCAAAGTATTTTTTTGCGGCGAGGTCGCTGGGGTTTTGCTCATAAATGCTGCCGAAAATATTGGCGGCGTTGGCAAAGTCCCTTTTTTCGTAGGCGGCAAAGGCTTTTTCCCAGGTTTTTGCCATTTCGAGCAGTTCGGGGGGAGCTTCTTCCCGCAGGTCCAGAAGTTCATAGAGGCGGAGGGGGGTATTGATGCCCACTACCCGCACTCTGGAAAGGGGCCGCGTGACAAATTCATCATTGGTAAGGGCGGCGCGGGTGTATTCGCTTATCAGTATGCCGCCGGTATTGTACTGCTTGTTGACTCCTTCGAGTCTGGCCGCAAGGTTTACCGCGTTTCCCATGATGGTATAGTCCATCTTGCTTGGGGTGCCCATATTGCCGACGACCATGTCGCCGGTATTGACGCCCAGGCGGGTAAAGAGGGGGCTGGGGTCGTTTTGGTCGGTGATGATGCCTTTGCGGAAGAGGGCTTCCATGACCGCGTTGTTTATAAGGCCTGAGTCTATGGCTTCTTTATTGATGGCGGTTTCGGCTTTCTTCATTTTTATGGCGGAACGGCAGGCAAGGCTTGCGTGGTTTTTCAGGTATATGGGCGCGCCGAAAAAGGCGATGATGGCGTCGCCTTCGTATTTGTCTATGGTTCCCCGGTTGGCGAGGATGATGTCGCTCATTCTGGTGAGGTAGTGGTTGAGGAGTTCGACGAGTTTTGCCGGGTCACCCAGGGCCTCAGAAATGGTAGAAAAGCTCCGCACGTCAGTAAAGATGGCGGTCATTTCCCGTTTTTCGCCGCCCAGTTTGAGCTGGGAAGGGTCGGCGATGACCTGGTCGACTACCGCCGGAGAAAGATACGAACTGAACGCCATTTTTATAAAGCGCTTTTGCTTGCCTTCGGTGGCGTAGTTGTACAGGGTTCCGGCAAGAAAGGCGAGTAGTCCGCCAGAGAGGGGGGCTGCCATGGGTATCCACAGGCCGAACTTGTAGGCGGCAAAGCAGGCCACAATGACCACTGCAAGCAACGCCGCGCTTACCGCCACCGTTGCCAGAAGGGGTATGCGGTTTGACGCGAGGGCTATAAAGGCAATGAGTATGACTACGACAAAGTTGATGAGGAGTCCGGCCCAGAAGGGGCTTTCGCGGATAAAATCTCCCCGGAGCATATTGTCCAGCATGGTAACGTGCATGCCCATGCCCGGATAGGATGATTCAATAGGCGTGGCGCATATATCAAAAAGCCCCGGGGCGTAGAGCCCGAAAAACACATGCTGGCCGGTAAAGTCTTCCGGCAAAAGCGCCGGTACAGCGCCGGCTTTGTGGGCCGCGGCGCTCTGGAGTACTTCCGCGGCGCTGTAGGGAGTGTAACGGCCCAGACTTCCCCTAAAGCGGAGCAGGGCCTTGCCGCTTTTATCAACAGGAATGGTATAGGGTCCCCAGGCAAAGGTTTTTTGTCGCCCGTTATACGCAATGTCTGTTCCGTTTCCGTCCATGATAAGCGCCGACATCGAAAGGCCCGGTACGGCTTTTCCGTCAAAGAGGATAAAGGGGCTGAGGCGTCTGAATATGCCGTCTGAATCGGCTATACCGGTAATATTGCCCAGCGCTCCGGCGGCGTTTCGCAGTTCCGGTATGGGCAGGACCATGCCGGTAAACTCGTTGTCCGCGACGCGGTTTTCTATATTCAATTCTAAAGGAAGCTTTTCCGCCCCTTCAACAGTAAAGAGGGGTTTGGCAAGACCTGAGGGCCAGCTCTGCGTAACAAATGACGAGGAATTAAAAAAAACAGTCTGCCCAACTTTGCCGTAACGTTCAGACGCCCCGGCAAAGGCTTTGTCGTCGGCTTCACCATATACCGAAGGTTCAGAAAAGACAATGTCAAAGGACAGCGAAGCCGCGCCGCCAAGATTAAGGTAGTCGATTATTTCGGCATAGGCTGCCCTGGGCCAGGGCCAGGACCAGTTCCGTTCATCCCTTGCCCAGTCCAGGCTTGCCTGATTGACCAGTATCAGCGAAATACTGTCCGAAGGCCGGTCTTTTTCCGCAAAGAAACGGACACGAAAGTCATAGGTCTTGTATTCAACAAAATCAAGGGCCCCGCTAAGGTAGAGGACACTCACCAGGGCAAAGATGGAAAGACCGAGGATTAAAGCCGCCGCAACGCGGCTGATTTTTTTTGAAGAGGCCTTGTTTACTGCCATAACCACCTGCCTTCTGTCAGTCTGCTTGCGTCAGCTTTCCTCATGCGCGGCTCCTACATGGACTGCCTGAACCTGGCGTTCCGGAAAGACCGGGTGTCGTTTACGGCATAGGCAGAAACGGCGCTTGCCGCGCTGTCGATACGGGCCTGGGGGCTGGGATGGGTTTTGGCAAAACCCTTGTTGGGCTGCCTGCCCTGGTTTGTCTTGAGCACCGTGAGCATTTCGATAAGCGCCGCAGGGTCGTAACCGGCGTCCGCGAGGAGGGCCAGGGCTGTTTTGTCGGCGTCGAATTCCTGCTCCTGCGCATACCCCGAATTGACCATAGTCGAAATAGCGGACTGGATGGATTCGCCAAAGGCATCGGTAAGAGCGGCAATATTTTCATTGTCAATGGCGCCGGCGATGGAACCCGCCGTGGTTAAAATCGCCTGGGTTTTTCTGCTTTTTTTGATTGCCTCAAGACTATGTTGAAGCAGTATGTGGGCGATTTCATGGGCGATGACCGCCGCCAGGGCGTCTTCGGATTCGGCGCAGGCGATGAGGCCTCTGGTTAAAAAGATATGCCCCCCTGATGTGGCAAAGCCGTTGATCTCGTCGCTGTCAAGGATAGCCACATGATAGCCGTTATAAATATCGGGCTGCGGCGAGTTAATGGCAATGGTCTGGCATATACGATTTACATAATTAGTCAGCGCCGGCCTGGCGGTATAGACCGTATAGAAGCTGAGAATATTGGCCCCTACCGCCCTGCCTAAATAGTACTCCTGTTCGGGAGTAAAATCCTCGCTGGCCCGGCTCCAGGCCATTCCGCTTTCGATAGCCCCTACAAGGGCCCTGGTAGGATCAATGGAGAGCGATGAACAGGATACGGCAAAGAACGCCATGACAAGGAAGGCGCGGATAGCGGCCTTTTTAAAGAAGGATTTTTTGTAAAAGGGTGTTTTTATAAAGGAGGTTTTCATCAGTCAGCCCCCGCAAGATGACCTTCGACAACAAAGTTACGAAGATCATTGGTACTAACCACGGACTGTTCCATCCGGTCTATTGCATCGTAGTTAAGATCCCCTTCCGTCCGGTAGGAACGTTCCACCTCTTCGGAAAAGCCTTTTCCGGCCAGGGCAAGCTCATCAGCCGAAGCCGAAGCCGAGGTAGAAGACGAGACCACCCTTCTGGTACTGACATTGGCCGCGGCGATCCAGCCATGTAGATTGCGATTCGTATTGGAGCGGATTTCCACCCACCTGCCCCGTTCCTGGAGCACCGTACAGACATCGCCGTATTGCAGACTTCCCCTGGACCGGGCAAAAAAACCGGTTGATTCCTTGAGTTGGGCCGTTTTTACAGTAACATACACGGTTTTTCCCGCCAATGCCTGGGCCGCAAGACCCCCGCTCAGACAGAGCAGGAGAATACCCATGCTTATAAGCTGTTTCATAAAAACCTCCATATAATCGAGGTAAGCCTATCAGAAAATCCCATCTCTGCAAAGAGCGTTGAGTTTACGAACAGTACCCCCTCGTACAACCTGAAGGGGGCCCTGTTTCCTCACCTGCCGTTTAGTAGCGGGAGTTTTGCAAAGCAAAACTCCAAAACCAAAATATGCTGTGCATATTTTGGTTCGCCCGGCCCCCCTACGGCGCAGCCCCCGGTCTGCGCCTACCCCGCCCGTTTGTATTACCCAATACGGACGGATTCATAAAAAACGCCCAGCCGCTATACGCAGCCAGGCGCTTTATATGGTCAGCAAAATGTTTGTTATACTCCATAGATTTGAGTTTGTCAGGTGTGGAATTAGTTAATTCCTTACCTGACAAACACTTAAAATCGGAATTCTCTGACAATTTCAAATTGTCAGAGAATACTTGAGGCTGTTCCAAAACTTCAGTTTTTAAAACAAGCTCACTTTTTTACCTCGTCAATCGCCGCCTTGAGCGCCGCTTCGAGCAGTTCCGCAGGCGGTTCTTTGATATGGCCAAGTTTTTTCATGTCTTCCACCAGGACGCGGGCGGCGGCAATATCTTCCTTGGCCCGCTTGTACACTTCGTCCCGGGTAAGACTGACGCGGGCAACGCCTTCTTCAATGGCCTGCATGGCGACATCGGCGGCTTCCTGGGCAAAGACATCGGTTTCTTCCATGGTTGCTACAATGTTGTCCGGACTGATGCCCCGCTTCTCGGAGAAATCGGCGATGGAATGGGCACAGCGTATGGCCATGCCGTCGGTGATTTTTTTTGCCCGTACCAGAAGGGCGCCTTTGAGTATGCCGGGGAAACAGACCGAATTATTTACCTGGTTGGGGAAATCGCCCCGGCCTGTGGCTACGATAAAGGCCCCTGCTTCTTTGGCGGCATAGGGCCAGATTTCGGGAACCGGGTTTGCGCAGCAGAACACTATGCTTTTTGGCGCCATTGAACTGACCCATTCGCGTTTGACTGTATCGGGGCCGGGGGTGGAAAGGGCGATAAGTACATCGGCGCCCTTCATTGCTTCTTCCATAGAAGCGGCGCGGCCGGGGTTGGTTCTTTCGCAGATTTCCCACTTCCGGTAATTGCGTTTGTCGCCCTTGATATCGTCGCGTCCCAGATGGAGCGAGCCTTTTGAATCAAACACGACCATCTTGGCAGGATCGCCGCCGTCGGAAAGTATGAGCCGGGAAATGGTAGTGTTTGAAGCGCCCGCGCCGAGGAGCACTATCTTTGCGTCTTTGAGGGACTTTCCGGCCAGCTTGAGGGCATTGAGTACGCCGGCCAGAGTGATACAGGCTGTTCCCTGGGCATCGTCGTGCCAGACCGGAATATCGCAGGCGTCCCTGAGTTCGTCCAGCACCTTAAAGCAGTTGGGCTGGCTTATATCTTCAAGGTTAATGGCGCCAAAGGAATGTTGGGCCATTTTGACAAATTCGATGATTTTTTCCGGGCTGTTCTTTCCGTCAGGACCTCTGGAATCCACACAGAGGGCTACGGCGTCAACACCGCCCAGGTACTTCATGATCATGGCCTTGCCTTCCATGACGCCAAGGCCTCCGGGCGGGGTACAGTTGCCGTCGCCAAGCACCCTGGTAGAATCCGAAACCACCGCGACGAGGTTGCCCCGGTTCGAAAGGGCAAAGGATGTATCGTTCTCATCCCGTATGGTGGTCGAAATCTTTGACACGCCGGGGGTATACCATACATTGAACCAGTTAAGGCCGTAAAGCCCGCACTTGGGTACGGTCTGCATCTTGCCGCCGTAAAACTGATGCGCCGAGGCGGAAAGATTTTTCAGAAACAGGGTTTGCGCCCTCGCCTTTTGATCCTCACTAAAATTGGAAGGAAAGAGACTACTCAGATTTTTTAATCCAGGGTCTATTTGCATGATAACTCCTATTATAGGCGGCGTGAGCCGCCCAGTAAATCGAACATCAACGCGAAGCGTTGATGAAAACTCCTATTATGGGCGGCGTGAGCCGCCAGATTGATACTTATACTATCGTATTTTATTTTTTTTATTTCCACTTGCCAAGGCCAAGATATTTATTGGTTTCGGCGGTTCCTGACGCTGAATCACCCTGCATCTTCATTGCGGCCCGTATGGCGTCCATGGTTTCGGGGATGGTTACCGATTCCTGGGGAATGTTGATGGCGTACATGATATTGTCCCCTGACTCGACGATGCTGTCTTCCCAGAGGCCGATTTCGTACATATCGCCCCGGGGGTTTCCCAGGTCGCGGGCATACCGGAAGAACGAGGCGTTGCCCAAAAAGCCGTCTTCCAGGCGGACTACCCGTATACGGTTATGGGCTTTAAAGGCTTCCAGAGCCATGTCCCTGGTGATTTTTCCTGTTTTGGCATGGGCGACCACAGTGATGATATGGCCGTGGGTTACCGGCGTATGAACCAGTATGCCGGTGGCTTCCACATGGGGCATGATGGTCATCAGGTCTACGGCCTGATGGGAAGGGGCCTTGTCCATCTGGAGGGCGTTGGTAAGTCCCCGGTGGTAGTCGCCCGGATCGGCCACCCTGCGTATAATGGTAATCGCTACCCGGTCAATGCCGTAGCGGCGGTCAAGGCAGTCAACCGAGCGTATGAGGCCGGTGGTATTGCAACTGGTAAGTTTAAGGAACCGGGCGCCTACGCCTTTTTCGTAATTCGCGTAGCCGTGGAAAAATACGTCGGCCACTGAATCCTTTTCGCCGCCCTGGAATACCGCCTTGATACCGGCCTTCTCGTAAAGCGCCTTGTTTTTTGCGCCTACTCCTCCCGGCGAAGAATCGAGCATGATGTCAACCTTGCCTATGAGATCGGCAAAATTTCCCTTAACGGGAATGCCGTTGGCGTCAAATTTTGACTTGTCCGCCCCTTCTACAAGGTAGAGATCGTAGGGCATGCCCCGTTCTTTGAGGGCCCGTATGGAGAGGGTTGGGGCAAGGTCAGCAATTCCCACCAGTTCCATATCCTTCTGCAACGCAACGCCATCGGCCAGACGCTGTCCGATGACTCCGTATCCTGCTACTCCGACTTTAACCATGATTCACTCCTATAAGTTGAGCTTGTTCCAAAACCCGGTTGGTTTTGGGACAGCCTCACTTTTTTGCTTTTATCTTTGATCCATGCCTCAGGGCCTTGACCACGGGCAGTTCTTCTCCGGTGAGAAAGCGTATCAGCGCGCCCCCGCCGGTGCAGATATAATTTATCAGGCCGGTCTTGTTGTACTTTTTGGTGGCGGTGATGCTGTCTCCGCCGCCGATGACCGTATAGGCTTTGGTGTCCCCCAGGGCCTCCCAGACCATTTTGGTTCCCGCCTCGGTGGGCGCTTCTTCGAAGACGCCCATGGGTCCGTTGACAAAGACCGTCTTTGCCGAGCGTATGGCCTCCTGGTATTTTTTGGCGCTTTCGCTTCCGATGTCAAGGATCAGCGCTCCTGGGGGAATTGTTCCCAGGCTGTATTCGACGCGCTTGCCGTCTTGTACTACGGCAAAATCACCGGGCATGACTATTTTTTCCCGGTATTTGGTCAAGAGTTCCTTTCCTGTGTCTACCAGATTTTCGTAGCCTTCCTTTTTGATAAAGGCCCTGGCCTCTTCTCCTATGTCTTTGCCGTCTGCCCAGAGGAGGACTTCTCCTACAAGGCCTCCGGTAAGCACGGTGTCGGCTATGCCGCCAGAAAGTACCGTGGTCATCATGAGGAAGGCGTCGTTTATCTTCGCGCCGCCCAGAACAAACACGCAGGGCCGGTCAGGCTTTTCCATGAGGCCGGAAATAACGCAGAACTCTTCTTCAAAAAGCCTTCCCATGGCGCTGGGCAATAGTTCCTCAAAGCCGCAGAGGCTGGGCTGGTCCCGGTGCGCCGCGGCAAAGGCGTCGCACACATAGATGTCGCCTAACGGGGCAAGTTTGCGCACCAGGAGGGTTTTTGCCTGCTCTTCGTGGGAGAGGAGCAGCTTGGTTTCAAAAAGGGTCTGCTCTTCGGACACAAAACGCACATTGTCAAGGAGGAGTATTTCGCCTGACTTGAGGGCCTTGATTGCCTCCCGTGCGGCCGGGCCGCATACATCATCAATGAACTTTACTTCCCTGCCAAGGAAGCGGGCAAGCTCTTTTGCGTGGGGCTCGGTGGTGTAAAAGTTTTTGTATTCAATATCACTGCCCTGGTGGGCCATGAGTACGAGCTTTGCGCCTTTATCGCTTAGTTCCCTGAGCGTAGGAATACAGGCCTCTATGCGGGTTGTGTCCTTGAGCTTTCCTGCGGCCTTGTCCACCGGCTGATTGATGTCCACGCGGCAGAGTACGGTCTTGCCTTTTACTTCAACATCATCCAGGGTGTTTATGCCGAATCTCATAGCTGCGCCTTGTCCCGTATATACGATCTGGCCTTAATCGCATAGGCAAGGGGATTGGCTTTGGCCGGATCCTGTTCGGCTTCTACAACCCACCAGCCCGAATAGCCTGCTTTTTTGAGGGCGTTAAATACCGGAACAAAATCAATACAGCCGTCTCCGGGAACAGTAAAGACTCCTTCTTTGACCGCCCTGAGGAAGGACCATTTTTCTTCCTTTGCGCGTTTCTGAATTTCAGGACGCATGTCTTTGAGGTGTACATGGCGTATGCGGCTTATCCATTTGTTAAGTACGGCAATATGGTCTTCGCCCGAAAACACCAGGTGTCCGGTGTCATAGAGAAGCCCCAGAAACTTGGGATCGGTATTGTACATGAGCCGGTCAATTTCGGCGGAGGTCTGTACTCCGGTTCCCATGTGATGATGATAGGTAAGCTGCATTCCCTTTTCGGCGGCAAGTTTTCCCAGCCGGTTAAGGCCGGTACAGAGTTTGTCCCATTCAAAATTGTCAAAGACCGGCTTTGCGTCGTAAATGGGCCTGTCCTGCATGCCCTGTATGGAATGACCCTGTTCCGCAGCGCCGATTACCCGCGCTCCTACGGCATAGAGGAAATCCCGGTGTTTGATAAAGGCTGCTTCGACTTCTTCGTAGGGTTGGGTGGTCAGGAAAGAACTAAACCACGCGTTGCAGATGGTAAGTCCCTTTGGCCTGAGGGCGGCGTTGAGGACGGCGGGATCTTTGGGATATTTGTTGCCCACTTCGCTCCCCGAAAAACCGGCCAGGGCCATTTCGCTGATGCACTGTTCAAAGGGAATCTCTCCGCCCAGTTCAGGAAGGTCGTCATTGGTCCAGGCTATGGGAGCTATACCCAGTTTTATGTTGAATTTTGGCTCAACGGGTTTTGGCGCCGCTACAGGCTGAATCAGAGCCGGCCTTGGCGCGGGTTTTACAACGGGCGCTTTCTTCACTACGGGTTTTTCCGCCGGGGCCGGTTTTGCGAGTACTGGTTTTTTCGCCACAGGCTTTTTGACCGCCGCTTTCTTTATTGCCGGTTTTTTGGCCACGGGCTTTTTGGCCGTTGCTTTCTTTACAGCTGGTTTTTTCGCCACGGGCTTTTTGGCCGCAGCTTTCTTTACCGCTGGTTTTTTCG
>JAIRTD010000028.1 GCA_031255115.1 Spirochaetaceae bacterium
ACTACTATAAAAATTCGTGGGAAACCATCGACCATATGCTTCTTTCGGCGGAATGGTTTGACGAATCCGGCTGGGATTTTTCCGGCTGCGCGGTTCTAAACGAAAGCCCCTTTACCAGCTCGGCGGGGCTGCCTGTGTCCTATAATCCAAGAACCGGATACGGGCTGAGTGATCATCTGCCGCTGGTACTGACGGCGGTCAAAAAGTAAGCGGAGCGGGACACGGGTCTTGATTTCGGCAGGTGGATTTAGATTTCAATATGTAAATCTTGATTTCGGTATACGGAATTTTTTGTTATCCGCCGCGGGCCGTTGACAAAATCCGTTCCAGTCTTAGAATGGATACATCGGAGTATAAAACGATTATGGACGAACAATTTCAGAATAATCCGCCCGAACCCAAAAAGGGAAACGAGGGGCGGCGCGCGTCTTTTATTTGGATTGCCGCGACCTTATGTTTGGCCGGAGTGTTTATCCTCGTGTCCGCTTCCCGGGTAGAAGCTCAAAGCCGCGAGGAGGACAGCCAGCGCTATACTGCCATCATTCAACAGGTGTTTAATTTTATTCAGCGCCGTTTTGTAGAAGAGTCTGACCCCCAGGCCCTTTACGAAGGGGCCATGAGGGGCATGTTCGAGGCCCTGGGCGATCCCTATTCGGTCTTTCTTTCCGAGGCTGAAATGGCCGATCTTAGCGAGACTACCCAGGGGAGTTTTGGCGGCGTGGGGCTCTATATCTCCAAGCCCATAGGCGAAGGCCCCGGAGGCGCTCCCCCCTATGTAGAAGTGGCTTCTCCCATTGAGGATACTCCGGGCTGGCGGGCGGGTATCAATCCCGGCGACCTCATCATCTCCATAAATGGTGAATCAACCGACAAGCTTACCATGGACGAGGTGCTTGCCCGGCTCAGGGGCGAACCTGGCGTGCAGGTCAATCTTGTTATACGCAGAAGCGAAAGGCTCGAATTCCCCGTTACCCTGGTAAGGGCGGTCATCGAGGTTCCTACCGTTAAATACGACATGATAGGCGACATAGGCTACCTTAAAATCATCACCTTTACCCCCATGACGGTTGACCGGGCCAGGGAGGCCATTGAGTTCTTCAAGACAAAGAACTACCGCAGCCTGGTTGTTGATCTCAGAAACAATTACGGCGGGCTCCTCGAATCGGCCATAGGCATAAGCGATCTTTTTCTGGACGGCGGCATAGTGGTATCCACCAAATCCCGTATTCCCCAGGAAAACATGGTCCGCAACGCCCGGCGCAATACGGCGGTTCCCGCGGCCATGCCCATTGTCGTGCTTATCAACAGAGGTTCGGCGTCGGCGTCGGAAATCGTCGCCGGGGCCCTCAAGGACCGTGGCCGCGCCTACCTTGTAGGCGAAAAATCCTTTGGCAAGGGTTCGGTGCAGCAGGTGTATCCCATTGACGGGGCCTCTGGCTTCAAACTTACTACAGCCCGGTACTATACCCCCAGCGACGTAAATATCGACAAGGTAGGCATACCTCCCGATCTGGAAGTCCGCTTTCCCGAATACGGACCTGAGATTGAAGAAGCCCTGGGAAACCTCATCAGGTCAAACCGTATCCCCGAATTTGTCAAAGCCAATCCCCGTCCCCAGACAGCCCAGATTGAAGCCCTGGTACGGGAATTGAACCGGGACTTTCAGATAGACAGCGCCCTGCTCCGGCGGCTGATTCGTAACGAGCAGAACCGCACGGTTATCGCCCCGGTCTACGACCTTGATTACGATGTCCAGCTCCAGGCGGCGGTAAACATACTCCGTGACGGAAGCTATGCCCGGCTTATAAGAACAACCAGGACCCTAAGGGATCTCCAGGAAGAAGCTGAAAAAGAAGATGATATGGCTAAGGCTTCCTGAGTTTTTTTGCGGCGGATAAAACAACAGCAGGTGAAACAGTTTTTGCTGCCCCTTCCACCTGACAGGGAAGGAAAAATATTTCTTGACGGAAAAGACTACCACTACCTGGTCAGGGTGCGCCGCCTTAAAAAGGGGGACAGCTTTCCCGCTGTCCTTCCCGGCGGCGCAACGGCAATGGTCCGCGTTGAGGCGGATAACGGCAGCGTCCTTACCGGCGTCTATCTCGAATCCGCGTCTCAAGAACCCGCGGCCGGAGAGACAATGGCCACAGAGCCGCCGAGGATAATTCTCTTTCAGTCCATACCGCACGGCGCAAAAATGGATACCATCGTCCGTCAGGCTGCCGAAGGGGCTTTAAGCGAAGTGGTTCCCTTTTTTTCGGCCTTCTCGCCGCCCCGGAGCGGGCCGAATAAAACCGGGCGCTGGCGGCGCATAATCCGGGAGGCAAGGCAGCAGAGCGGTTCCCCGGTGGCGACGGAACTGCGGGAGCCCTGTTCCCTTGACGAGGCCCTTTCCTGTTGGGGGTCCCTTAAAGGAAGCAAAACGGTGGGGTTGCTTTTCCACCATATCCCCCTTGCGCAGGAGACTCTCCACAGCTATCTTAGTATATATCCTGGCACGGTTGTCATCGCCATAGGCCCGGAAGGCGGTTTTTCCCCTGATGAAGCGGAACGCTTTATTAACGCCGGGTTCAGGCCCGTGACCCTGGGGAATACGGTGTTCCGGGTAGAGACCGCGGCGCTGTACTGCGCTGCGGCGGTGCGGGTCATTTTATTGGAGAATTCATCGTGGACGCTGAAACAGATGCCGGAATAATCCGGAGAGAACCCGTAACGGTTGAACGAATCAGCCTCTTGAAAGTGCCTCTGGATATACTTCCGCCCGAAGCGATGGAAGCAAAAATTCACGCGCTGGCAAAAACCGGCAAGGCCCAAAACATAGTGCTGCTTTCACTCTGGGATCTGCTCCGGGCAAGGAGAAACGGCGAATACCGCTCCTATGTGCAGAGCGCGGCCCTGGTGATTCCTGTTTCAAAAAGCCTTATAGGCGGGGCAAAATTTATCACCGGCAAGACCCCGGTACGGTATATGCCCTTTGATTTTGTCATACGCCTGCTTGATATTCTCGAAATGCGGGAATACACCTCATACCTCCTGGGCGGCAAAAAAAGCATACTCCAAAAGGCCGAAAAAAATATACGCCAGACCTTCCCCAAACTCCGTATCGTAGGCCGCTATATCGGGCGCTTTGAGCGTCAGAACGAAGCAACCATACTTGAAGCGATACGCAAAGCGTCTCCAACGCTGCTCCTTGTGGGCAAGGGGGTGCGGGGCAGGGAAAAATGGCTTGCCCGCCGCAATGCCCAGCTCAACCAGGGCCTCAGGCTCTGGTGCAGCGATCTTTTTGATGTATTCGCCGAGCGGCGCAAGCGTCCTTCTCCCGGCGTCTTCAAACGGGGCTGGGAATGGATAGGATTTTGCTTTCGCAGCCCCCTGCGGATATTCAGAATTTTTCCCTTTTTTTATTACAAGCTACTTCTCCTTTTTTATCGTATTTTTGTAAAATAGAAAAGCGCAGAACCAAACTGCGCTGACTCAAGAATCATGCTGATATTGTCCAACAAAGGTCTACCGTGCGGTCAATGCTATGCATCGATGACATGAAAGAAGAATTACAGACCCTCTCGCTTCACTTTCAGGACCGGTTTAAGGTATTGTCCTGCAGCACGAGAAAAGACGCGCTCTCGCTGATACGCAAAGAAAACCCCCTGGCGGTGATTCTCGATATACACCTTAACGGCGAAGACGGCTTTGACATACTTAAAGATATACGGCGTCTTCCCGCGCCGCCGCCGGTACTGATGCTCTCCGCCTATGCCGACCCCATAATGGTCGTCAGGGCCCTGCATAACGGCGCAAAGGATTTTGTCGCCAAACCCTATAGCTTTGCCCTGCTCCGCCGCCGTATCGAGATGATGATACAGGATGAAAGGCAGGTTTCGGCAAATAGCGCGGCAGAGGCCAGGGAAGCGGCAGCCGAAATTCCCGGCCTGGTCGGATCGTCCGCCTCCATGCGGCTGCTCAGGGACGAAATCACCTCGTTTGCCGCAAGCTCCATGCCGGTACTCCTCCTGGGAGAAAGCGGGACCGGCAAGGACCTGGCCGCCAGGGCCATACACGCCGCCTCTCCCCGCGCCAAAGGCCCCTATGTGGTGCGGAACATAGCCAGCATACCCGAAACCCTGGTGGCAAGCGAACTGTTCGGCTGTACTGCCGGGGCCTATACCGACGCGCGGGAACAAAAGGGCTGCTTTGTTCTTGCCGACCAGGGAAGCCTGTTTCTGGACGAAATAGGCGACGCTCCCAAGGCCATTCAGGCAAGCATGCTTAGGGTGCTGGAAGACGGCCTGGTCCGCCCCCTGGGCAGCGGCGAGGTCCACCAAACCGACTGCAGGCTCATCAGCGCCACCAATCAGGATCTGGACAAGCTCATTGCCGAAAAAAGATTCAGGGAGGACCTCCGCTATCGCATCGAGGGCCTTACCATCAGAATCCCCTCCCTCCGTTCCCGCCTGGAGGACATTCCCGAACTGGTTTCCTGCTTTCTCAACACCCCCA
>JAIRTD010000036.1 GCA_031255115.1 Spirochaetaceae bacterium
GGCCCTTGTCGCCGAGTTCGACCCGCTGGAGCGAAAAAACACTGGAGTTAAAAATTTCAGAATCTACAAGAACCGTTTCCCTGGAAGCTATATGGCAGTTTCGTATGAATTTGGCCCTGAGCGCGCCGCCGGTTTTTACCGGTTATTTTAGCGGTTCGTGGACCAGCCTGCCCTGGGTTCTGTCGAGGCGTATGCGTACCCGTTTGAGGCTTTGCTCGACCACATAGGCTATGGCGCATATTTCGATAAGGGTCCCCGGCGCTATTTCGCCGGAAACATCCACGGTGGCGTGTTCGTCGGCGTTTATCTTGTCCATGAGCACAGAAATGCGGGCGGTGATTTTGTCTATTTCGTCTTCAAGGCGCAGGGCGAGTTCGTCCATCTTTTTTTTCTGTTCGCTTTCCGCATCCGCGCCGGCGATAAGGTCGAGGAGTTTTTGCAGCTTGGCTACGAGTATGCGGAGCCGGAGGGTAAGTTTGTCCTTTTCCTGAACCACCGTAAAATCAATGCCGCAGTGGAGCCGCGTCGCCTTGCCGGACTGGGTGCCTATGACCGCCGCCTTTATGCCGTGTATGGCGTATATATCGCCGCCCAATATGCGGCCCTTGTCGCCGAGTTCGACCCGCTGGAGCGAAAAAACACTGGAGTTAAAAATTTCAGAATCTACAAGAACCGTTTCCCTGGAAGCTATATGGCAGTTTCGTATGAACTTGGCCCTGAGCGTACCGCCGGTTTTTACCAGGGCCTTGCCCCGGCCTATGAGCCCGCCCGCGACGCTAAGGTCCTTTTTCGCGTTAAGCTCGGTAACGTCAAAGGTCTGTTTTACCAGCACGGAGCCCCCTGAGTATACCTTAAAGCCGTCGGCAACAGGACCGTCTATGATGATGTCGCCGGGAAAATTCACATGCCCTGTTGCATAGCCAACCTGACCCCTGATAATCAGCACTTCGTCAACAGAGAGGACGCCGTTTTCCTTGATAAGCCTTCCGTCTATACCGGCCAGAATACCGTCGTCGCTTTGAACCGTATTGGTTCCGCCGCTTACCGTCTCATGCTGAACCAGCGAAAAAGGAATGGATATCCCGTGAATATCGGTTCCGTTCTTGCCCGCTACCCGCGCCTGCCTCGAGGCTATGATCTGCCCCTTTTTCACCATTATATACGGCGAAATATTCCGGTAATCCACTCTGAGTACATCGAGACCGGGAAGCTGGTTTTTTTGCAGTTCAGAATTAAACCGGTAGTATTCGGCTTCTTCGTCCACGGGCTTTTCGCCCTGGGCTATGAGCACCCGCCGTACCGGATGGCCTTTTTCGCTTATGAGCTCCAGGACCTCCCTGACCGTGTCCCAGCGTACCCCAAATGTAATATTGAAGCGCTCAAGAGCCGCCGCGATATAATCCATATCCAGGGGCCGGCCCTTTGCTATAGGGGGAATAAAGTCCGCCCAGGCTTTCAGGTTATTATCCGAAAAAGTAATAACCATTGTCCCGTCATTGGGATGAAGCCCGGAAAGAGTAGTTTTTTGGTTTTCGTTGTTTTGGGCCGTGTTTTTCTGATTTTCCATCAATAAACTCTGACTCCCCTTTATAAGTATCGGTGAAAAATCCCTAAAGACAAAGCATTTATACGCAAAGCCTCCCCGGCTTTTTTGTGCTTTTTACTTGAAACAAATCGTACATTACTGTATGTTTATGCAAGGACTAAGAATAATTATTCGGGTCCCGGAGTTATACGGTGAAAGAACGATTAGCCCGCCTTAAATCTATCCGAAAACTCATCAAAACCTATAGAATTGAATCACAGGAAGTACTCCTGGGTCATCTTCAAAAAGAAGGTTTTATGGTAACCCAGGCCACCCTGTCCAGGGACCTTAAACTGCTTAAAGTCGGCAAAATTTCGGACGGCAACAACGGCTATATCTACACCCTGCCCGGCGATGACGAGCGGCAGGAAACAGAACGGACCTATATCCACGATTTTCTGCGGGGCTATGTGTCGATTGACTGGTCGGGCAATATGGTGGTGATACGGACCTATTCGGGCCATTCCGACGCGGTTGCTCTGGCAGTGGACAACCTGGGCCTTGACGACGTGCTTGGAACCATAGCAGGCAGGGATAATACGGTTTTTGTATGCCTCAGGGAAGGGGTTTCGGGCGAGGATTTTATGCGCCGCATGAAGGAAAGCATCCCTGAACTCGAAGACTGACAATGGGTGATAACGGGGTAAAAAATGGAATTCATTGATCTGGACAAGACCGCGTCCTACGCGAAACTGGTAAGCCACGCGCTTAAAGCGTATTCCTTTGATTACGCGAAACTCGACGCCGGGCGAGTGGCCCGCTGCCTTATTCCGGCCGGCGGCGGCCTCATGTATTCCTGGGCGGCCAAGGCCGTTGACGAACCGGAAATAAAGCTCCTTGCGGCCCTTGCCAATGAGCAGGAACTGATAGGCAAATACCACATGCTCCTTGACGGCGAATATATGAATACCGGCGAAAAGCGCCGGGTGCTGCACCATCTACTCAGGGGCCGGCTGGGAAAACCGGTGATTCACGAAGGAAAGAACCTCGAAGAATTCTACGCAGGCGAACTTGAGCGGATCGCCGCCTTCGCGGAAAAGGTCCTGGGGGGAGAACTAAAAGGCGGAAGCGGCAAGACCTTTACTACCGTGGTACAAATAGGCATAGGCGGCTCAGACCTGGGACCCCGGGCCCTGTACCTGGCCCTGGAAAACTGGGCGGCCGGCAGAAAAAAAATGGACGCGAAATTTATCTCCAATGTTGACCCCGATGACGCCGCCCAGATACTCTCTTCCCTCGAATTAGACAGGACCCTTTTCATCCTTGTTTCCAAAAGCGGAACCACCCAGGAGACCCTGGCCAACGAACTCTTTGTCAAGGGCAAACTTAAAAAAGCCGGCCTTGATCCGGCAAAACACCTGGTAGCCGTAACCAGCGAAACCAGCCCCCTGGCCCGCAACCCCGCCTACCTTGATTCCTTCTACATGGACGATTTTATAGGCGGCCGTTATTCGTCAAGCTCTCCCGTAGGCGGCGTGGTTCTTTCCCTGGCCTTTGGCCCCCAGAGCTTCAAAGAATTGCTCGAAGGCGCCCACGAAGCCGACCGGCTTGCCCTGGAAAGCGACATAACAAAAAACGCAAGCCTCCTCGACGCCCTCATCGGCCTCTGGGAGCGGAACTGTATGGGCTATCCTGCGACAGCGGTGCTGCCCTACAGCCAGGCCCTCTCCCGCTTTCCCGCCCATCTCCAGCAGCTTGACATGGAATCAAACGGCAAGCGCGTCAACAGAAACGGCGCGCCCATAGCCTACGCCACAGGACCCCTGGTCTTCGGCGAACCGGGAACCAACGGACAACATTCGTTCTACCAGTTCCTCCACCAGGGCACCGACATAGTGCCCCTTGAGTTTATCGGCTTCCTCGAAAGCCAGCGGGGAGAAGACGTCGAAGTAGAAGGCAGCACAAGCCAGACCAAACTCAAAGCAAACCTTGCCGCCCAGATACTGGCCTTTGCCAGAGGCCAGAGCGTCGACCGGACAAAAGACGCAAACTGCAACAAGGAATTCCCCGGCGGAAGACCCTCCAGCCTCATCTACGGAAAAAAAGTAGAACCCCGCTCCCTGGGCGCCCTGCTTGCCCATTTCGAAAACAAAGTCATGTTCCAGGGCTTCCTCTGGAATATAAACAGCTTTGACCAGGAAGGCGTGCAGTTAGGCAAGGCGCTTGCCAAAAAAATCCTCGCATCAAAAGGAAGCTCAGGCGATTCCGCCCTTGACGCCTACGCAAAACTGTTAAGCATATGCTAAGCATACAGGAGTAATCATGAAGCAGACCCGGGCCCTCGCCGCCGGCAGCGAATGGACAGAAAAAGACCCCAAAGAATTTCCCGGCTCGCCCTTTGTACGCATAGGCGAAGACTGGATGCTCATCAGCGCGGGAGACGGCCCTTCTGGAGACTGGAACACCATGACCGCGTCCTGGGGCGGCCTCGGCGTACTCTGGAGAAAAAACACCGCCATCGTATTTGTCCGCAAAAGCCGCCGCACCCTGGAATTCATGAACAGCAGCCACCTTTTTAGCCTTTCATTTTTTGACGAGGAACACCGCAAGGCCCTTGCGTTCTGCGGCGACCATTCAGGCAGAGACTGCGACAAGGCGGAACAGGCAAAACTCCACCCCGTTTATTTTAAGGACCGCACACTGGGCTTTGCCGAAGCGCGG
>JAIRTD010000138.1 GCA_031255115.1 Spirochaetaceae bacterium
GGCCGCGCGCCTTCGGCGACAAGCACCGCTTCGTTATACCTGGGACGGTCAGCAAATTCCCTGAGGAACACTTCGTTGATTCCAAATACCACATTGTTGTTATGAAGAAAGCTCAACATGGCGTCGACGGAAAGATCACAGCCGCCCGGCCCCGGCGGAGTAAGATAGATAGTCGCCTTCATTTCCTGGGCGGCAATATCAACGCTGATCATGGCGTCGTTCATCGGGTTTACGGCAAAGGTGCCGACCTTGACATGGACCCCCGCGGCCTGCCGCACGGTTTCCCGGACGGCGTTCTCGTCTATCTCCTGGACGTTCCTCGCATGGAGGGCGTTCATGGCGTGGGACTCGTTGGCCCGCCTCCCCCTGCCGACCGGGGGAATAACCTTGAGAAAGGCGCCCTCAGAACCGAGGAACACAAAGGCGTCCCCGTCCCGGTCTTCGATCACCGGGGAGATAAATTCTTCTTCACCGCTGGAACGGCCCTTTTTGTTCTTCTCTTTTTTCTCGACGGCCCGTTGATAGGCCTTAATCTTCCAGTCTTTTTTGCCGCTTCCAAGAAAACCCGGAGAGCCTTTTTCGGTAATCTCGTATTCTACGCGCCTCAGCGATACTCCCAGAAGGGTGGCTGCTTCGGCCACGGCGTCCTCAAGAGTCGGTCCCCGGGCCTCCACGGTTTGGATAGTCCTGTCCTTTGCCAGACGTTCTTTCATGAGTTCCTGAAGCTGGACAAAATCTACCATGTCCTCTCCCGGGCTATACAATGCCCTTGCGTATATTGGTCAATTTGGAACGGAGGCGGAGTATGGCCTTGGTGTGGAGCTGGGATACCCGTGATTCGGTTACCTCAAGCACCTGGCCGATTTCTTTAAGGGTAAGGTCTTCGTAATAATACAGGACCAGTATCTTTTTTTCTTTATCAGGAAGTTCGTTGATGGATTCGATAATGACCCGCCTGATTTCTTCCTTTTCGACGATTACATCGGGATTGTAGCTTGAAGGAGATTCTATGCTTTCGCCTATGGATACCTTGTCGTTTTCGTCGCCTGAGAACCATACATCGCTTAAAGAGAGCACCGAGGTTCCCGAAATTTTCATTATGGTTTTGAGGAATTCATCCTCGTTCATGCCCAGGGAACTGGCGATTTCCTGGTCGGTGGCGGTTCTTCCCAGTTGGGCTTCCAGGGAACTTATGGCGTCTTCGACTTCCTTGGTTTTCTGGCGCACAGAACGGGGCACCCAGTCAATGGAGCGGAGTTCGTCAAAAATAGCGCCCCTGATACGGGTTACCGCGTAGGTTTTGAATTTTACGTTTTTGTTGGGGTCGAATTTATCTATGGCGTCGAGGAGTCCAAAGACCCCAAAGCCCACAAGGTCGTCAAATTCAACACTGTGGGGCATGCCGACAGCGACTTTTCCGGCAACGTATTTTACCAGTGGAGCGTACTGCTTGATAAAACCTTCGCGTATTTCAGGATTCCTGGTTTTGCGGTATTTTATCCAGAGTGCTTCTTCTGTCTGCTCGTCAAGGACATTCCCCATTGGTTATCCCTTCTCGTCCTTCCTTAAAATAGTTTGTATGGCCTGGGCCATCTCTTTTACATTAAAATCACCCTGACCGGCTGATGTATTTTTGGCCGGCGGAGGGCCTGTCCCCGATATTCCGCCTATATCGGCGGGAATAAAGGCTTCTTCGCCCGGTTCTTCTTCCTCCTGGGGGGTAAAAACCGTGGACAACAGTTCCAGATCAGGCAGCGTGTCAACCGCCTCGGCCGCGTCAACCGCGTCGGGAAGAACCGCGTCTTCCCCGGTTTTAGCGCCGGAAGCCACAGGACCGCTGTCTACAGAAACTCCCTCATTAGTATACCCATCTTCGGCGCCCAGGTCCAGAGCCGCCGCCTGATTTGGCCCGGTATCCGCACTTTTTTGTTCCAAAGGCGCAGCTTCCTGAAACCGCTCTGTTTCCGGGGGGGACTCGGTCCGCGCTTCTGCCGCCGGGCCGGCTTCGGCATACTGCTGGTCCAGGGGAGGAAGTACATCGGTCTCGTCCTCCCCCGGTTCAACCGAAATATCCACCATGGAACCGGGCTGGGGTACGCCGCCTGAAAGGGCCTGGTCGTTCTGGCTAAAATCAAGCAGTTCGGGGACAAACTGGCTTATGGCCCAATAGGCAAAGGCGCTGAGGCAGAAGAACAGCGCTCCTGAAATCAGGGCCCTGAGCAGCATATAGGGAAAGCCGGTACCGCTTATAAGGCCGATAAAAAAGGAGAGTACAAAGGCCGCTCCGGCGGCTATAACGCTCAACTTCAGGTTAAACACCGTCTTTCCCCCAATTCCGGCGGCACGGGCCGCCGGGTCTGTCGAAGCTTCCCGGGTCTAGGAAGCGCCAAAAAACCGTTTTAGCATATTGCCGAAACCGCCGCTTTCCCTGGCTTCGCTTTTTTCGAGTCTGCCCACAATGTGCTGTACGCACTGGGAGGCCTTGCACTTGGGGTCCACCACCATAAAGGGCCGCTGGCGGAGCACCGCCTGGGACACAGAGGAGTCATCGTAGATAAAGCCGAGAAAATCGACTTTAAGGTTGAGAAACTGCCCGGCTATATTGGTCATGCGGTCGGCGACTTTTTTTGCCTCGGCCACGTTCTTTACCCGGTTGACCACGAGTTTGAGCCCCATATTGAGGCTGTCAATCTCGGTGGCGATTATTTTGATGATGCCGTAGGCGTCGGTTATGGCCGTAGGTTCCGGCGTGGTATCGATTACCGCGTCGTCGGCGGCGGCGATAAAGTCAAGCACATTGCTCGACACTCCGGCGCTGGTATCTATGATGATAATATCAGCGTCCTGGAGCGTATTGAGTTCTTCGATAAAATTCTGCCTTTCTTCTTCTGAAAGATTGGCTATCTGGGAAAAACCCGAAGCCCCGGCCACTATCCTGATGCCGTACTCGGTCTGCAGTATTATATCCTTCATGGTTTTTTGCTTTCGTATAACATGGTAGAGGCTGAACTTTGGAATAACGTTAAGCATCACGTTGACGTTGGCCAGTCCCAGGTCCGCGTCCATGACTATCACCCGTTTGCCTATACGGGCATAGGCAAGGGCCATGTTTACCGAAATATTGGTTTTGCCTACGCCGCCCTTGCCGGAAGTAAC
>JAIRTD010000183.1 GCA_031255115.1 Spirochaetaceae bacterium
CCAGGGCCTGATCCTTGGCTGTACAGAGCTGCCCCTGGCCGTTGACCCGACGGATTTTTCCGTCCCGGTTTTTAATCCCGGCATCTCCGCCGCCAGAGAGCTTATCCGCCTGACCGCCCCTGCTTCCCTGACCGAAGAAGGATCACTGGCGAAATAGCCCTGGATTCCAGGCACCCTGGTTCTAGGTTTACCGGTTCAAAAACAAGCGCTTGGGGCGTGGTTATTTTGCGTTTGGCTTACAGCAATTCCGTTACAGCGCAACGGCCCAGCTACAGCGCCAGTTCAGAAAAAGGCGGGGCCCGGCGCAGGACTTCGGCGATGACCTGGTTTTCGGCCTTGCTAAAAAGGGGATCATCTTTAAGCAGGGCAAAGGCGGCTTCTCTGGCCCTTTCGAGCAGGGCCTGGTCCCGCAGGGGATCGGCCAGCGCCAGCCTGAGATAGCCTGACTGCTCTATGCCGATAATCTGTCCCGGCC
The DNA here is from genome assembly GCA_031255115.1 of Spirochaetaceae bacterium. Classification (GTDB taxonomy): domain Bacteria; phylum Spirochaetota; class Spirochaetia; order Treponematales; family Breznakiellaceae; genus JAIRTD01. The sequence goes on from JAIRTD010000183.1 coordinate 476, forward strand.
CCCTGAGCTTGAGATCCTCCTCCGCAATAACAAAGCCGTCCTGGTTCTCAAGCATCACCCGGAGCCTGGTCTTGCCGTCATCGGTCAGTTCGTCCGAATAGACCAGAAAACAGTAGGACTGTTCGCCGCCCCGGCCTACCCGGCCCCGAAGCTGGTGCAGCGCCGAGAGGCCGAAACGCTCGGCATGTTCAATGGTCATGCAGGTAGCGTTAGGCACATCGACTCCTACTTCCACAACACTGGTTGCCACAAGTATCTGTACTGTCCCGTCCCGAAAACGTTCCATGGTGGTCCGCTTTTCTTCTTCGTCAAGCCGGGAATGAACCAGGGCGGTACTATAGTCAGGAAAGATCTGTTCTGCCAGACGCCGGGCCATTGACTGGGCGTCTTTCAGGTCCTGCTCCGCGTTGGCCTCGATCAGGGGATAGACAAAGTACGCCTGTCTCCCCTTTTTAAGTTCGCCCCTGATAAATTCATACACCCTTGCCTCGTTGGATTCCATTGCCAGGTGGGTCCGCACGGGTTTTCTTCCCGGAGGAAGATCCCGTATCACCGACACGTCAAGGTCGCCGAATACCGTAAGGGCAAGGGTCCTTGGTATGGGCGTAGCGCTCATCATAAGCAGATCGGGGCGGCTTCCCTTCTCCATAATGGCGTGGCGCTGCAATACGCCAAAGCGATGCTGTTCGTCCACCACAACCAGGTTGAGCTTTTTATAAACCACATCTTTTGAAAAAAGGGCGTGGGTTCCAACGGCAATGTCGATTTCGCCTGATGCCAGGGCCTTGAGCAAGTTTCCCCGGCCTCCGGCCTTGAGGTTCCCGGTCAAAAAGGCTATGCGCAGGCCCAGAGGTTCAAGGAGCTTTGCCGCGTTTTCGGCGTGCTGTCTGGCAAGAAGTTCGGTGGGGGCCATAATCACCGCCTGCCCTCCCCGTTCCACCGCTTTAAGGGCGGCCATAAAAGACACCAGGGTCTTGCCTGAGCCGACATCGCCCTGGAGGAGCCTTGCCATGGGATAGGGGCTGTCCATGTCCCGGTTCAGTTCGGCCACCGCGTCCTCCTGGCCCCGGGTAAGGCTAAAGGGAAGCCGCTCAAGGAGGCGTTGCTGCAACAGGACTTTTTCCGCTTCCCGCGCCGGAGCTTCTCTCACAGCAACGCTCCGTTTTTCCATGGCCCGCTTTCCTACCATAAGTTCAAGATAGAAGAGCTCTTCATAGATCAGGGTTTTCTTTGCCTGTTCAAGCCTGTGTACATCAGGGGGAAAATGTACAGCCTCCAGCGCCGCCGCCTTGGAAAGCAATGCTTCTTTTTTCAGTATCTGTAAGGGAACTTCGTTTTCTAAATGGGCGGCGTATTGTTTGAGGGCGCACGCTATAATATCCCTGAGCCGCTTCTGGGTAAGGTCCCTGGTCAAAGGGTATATAGGAACTATGCGTCCGGGATTCTCACCCTCCGAAAACGCTTCAAATTCAAAAGAGCTGGATTGTATTTCGCCATATTTATACATAAAGCGGCCCCAGAGCCGGTAGCGTCTTCCGGGGACAAGCTGCTTTTCGAGGAAGGACCGGTTAAAGCATACCAGGGCGGCCCTGGCGCTGTTGTCTTGTACATAAACCTTGAGGGTTCTCATTCTGCCCGCGCCAAACCAGTCATGGGCAAGAACCGTAACGGTGGTACAGACCGCGTCCGCCTTGTTAAAATCCCTGAGGGGAACTTCTCTGCTCCGGTCCTCCCAATCCCTGGGATAATGGGAAAGGAGGCCGGCAACGGAACTGACGCCGAGGCGGCCCAGAGCCTTTACCGTGGCAGGACCTGCGCCCCGTACATGATCAACGCTTGCCGTAAGTTCCCGGAGCAGCATATTAAATGGGGAGCCTTAAAAGCAGGACCCTGGCAAAGCTGATCAACATGCGGAGCGCTATCCACAGCACGGCAAGGAGGACCGCCGAAGTGATGAGGCTGGTAAGGTAATGTACTATCCTGGAACGAAAGATAATGCGGTTTACGCGGTAGATGATGGGTTCCGAAAGCCTTTCGACGGTGAGCCAGAAGAAAGAAGTGCTCCTGGTCATATAGGCTATAAAACGCAGTACGAGAAGCAAGAGGGCAAAGCCTATAAAAAAAGAAAGCGCCGACCAGATCACGCCGAGCAGTACGGACAGTATGATACCCAGGCTTATTCTCCCAAAGCGGGCCAGGGTGGCAAGAAGGGTATTGAGCACCGAGAGAAAGGCCAGGGCCGCGACAGGAGAAAAATCCAGGGCCCCAAGGCGGAAAATCTTAAAACGGCGAAACCAGTTAAGATAGGGATCACACAGGGCGCAGAGTATTTCGTAGGGTTTGCCGTAGCTCGTTTCTCTCTGGTAGCCGCCGAAGCGGGGATAGGAGCCCCGAAAGCCCTGGGAGAACCAACTGAGCATGACCCTGATAAAAATAAGAATCATGTAGAAGCCTATGAGACTCCCGATTACATTGAACACGACATTCACCCTAAACTCCTCATGGTATACTCCATAGATTTAAGTTGAGCCCTACTGGGGCCAGACTTCGGCCCCGCCGGCATGGAGGGCAAGCTCTTTAAGAGCCGTATCATCGGCGGCGCAGCGTATATCGTCGGCGGCCCGCACTACGCCTTCTCCGCCCGGGCAGGGCACATGGATATATACCGGACAAGGCCCCTGCCTGCCCGAAAGATACTCAAACAGGGGATAGAGGCTTTCCCGGTCAACATGGGCCGCGTTAAGCCTGATATGAATTTCTTTCCGGAAAGCCCCGGACGAAAAATCAGCGGCCGCGCCGCCCTCCGCGTCAGATGCACGGAACGCCGGGGCCTCAAAGGCGGCGATTGCGTCGGAAGAAACATCGGCATCCTCGACGATTGCGTCGGAGGAAGTGTCTGAATCCACGGCCGCGTCAGAAGCAACGTCGGCATCCGCAGCCGTGCCGGACGCGGCATCGGCTTTTCTCGCGGCGGCCCTGACCAGTTTGTTGATGTCCTGAATGCTGGATACAACAAAACTTGGCTTTTCGGGATTCCGGTCATTGCCGGGATCAATACTCCCCTGGAAAGCCATGATCTCATTTTCCGCCACCAGAGCCTTGCAGTTTTTCCAGGTCCGCGAAAAAAAGACCACGTCTACCATTGCCCCGCGGTAATCCTCAAGGGTCCCAAAGGCCATTTCATTGCTGTTTTTATCGGTGTGGCGCCGCAGGGATTTGAGGATACCAACGGCGGTATAAGTGCCCGCCTCTGCCTTCGAAGCGGCGCTGAAATCCAAAAGCTGTATTTTTAATTCGCCTGAATATTTCCAGATATTCCGGTACTTGTCCCATTTGCGGTTCTGCTCTTCGATCTGCCGCGCCGCCGCTTCGACATCATTGACTTCAAGACATTCGTCAGCCACAAAGCTGTACCTGTCCTTGTTCTTCTGATGTTCTATCCTTCCCTTGAGTATGGCAACCTTATCGACTTCTATCCTGTTTTCACATTTTTCCCAGGTCTGGGGAAAGAACGTAAGTTCTATTTCGCCGTTATAATCAGCAAGCACGGCATAGGCCATCTTTCCGCCCTTGCTCACAATAATTTTTACCGATTTGATAATTCCGGCCAATATGCAGCTTCCGCCGGTAAGACCGGCAGGATTACCCAGGTCGACGCTTACCAGGCGCTGCCAGAGTTCCTTATACTCATCCATGGGATGACCAGAAAAATAAAATCCGATAAGGTCTTTTTCTATTTTAAGTTTTTCCGCCCGGTCCAGTTCGGGGAAAGCTTCAAACTTAAAATCAGGGTATTCTTGTTCTGTGCCGCCTTCAAACAAACTCACCTGGCCGAACTTCTTGTCGTCCTTGATGTTTTGGGCGTATTCAACCGCGCGCTCCAGATTGCCTTTGAGGTTTTCCCGCGAGACGCCAAAGCTGTCAAAGGCTCCGGTAAGGACGAGGCGCTCTATGACGCTCTTGCCCACAGCCTTGATGTCGATACGGTTAAGAAAATCCATAAAGTCTTTATAGGGGCCTTCTTCCCTTCCTGAGACAATGGCTTCGGCGGCGCCTTCGCCCAGGCCCTTGATACCCAGAAAGCCGTAGACAATGCGGCCCTTTACCACGGCAAAGAATTTTTCCGAGCTGTTGACATCAGGCGGATCTATGGAAATCCCCATCTTCCGGGTTTCGTCTAT
>JAIRTD010000242.1 GCA_031255115.1 Spirochaetaceae bacterium
GCGCAGTAGGCCGCCGAGTTAAGGCTAAAGGCGATAAAGGCGGCAAGAAAACGGTTGTTGATGGTCAGGGCACGGGTTATCTGGGGCAGGCCGTAGTAAATAAAATAGAGCTGCATGAGGAGCGGCGTACCCCGGAAAAAAAACACATAGGCGGAACAGACCCTGTTAATCCAGAGCCTTTTTGACATTTTGCCCAGGGCCAGAAAGAGGCTCATTACAAGCCCCGCCGAAACCGCGAGGATGGTAAGCCACAGGGTTACCCGGGAACCGTCTATGAGTTGGGACATCCAGATGACGCCCGTATCAAGCAGGCCCCTGACGCTTGCCGGAAGGCGCTGCGAAACAACAAAAACCAGCACGGCGCCAAACGCCGCGACAACAAATAAAGCCGCAAAATGCAAAAAAACAAACAAAAGTTTTAATTTTATTTTGTAGACGCTGTTTTTTCTGAGGGCGTATACATCGCCGGTACAAAAGATCCCCAGAAAAAAGCCCCAAAATATAACCAGGGGAATTAGCGGCACAAGGGGATATACAAAAAATTTCGCCAGCAGTTCAAAGGGCAGATAGTAAAGCAGCAGGAAGAGCCACAATTCACCTAAAAACAAAAAGGTGGTAAACCAGCGCTTTCTGAATACCGGGAGGCTGCTGTAACTGATATTACCCTCACACAAACTGAACATTGCTCCCCCCTCATGCGCGGCATTGCGTCATACACGGTATTGCGGAGTCCGAAAAAGCGGCCGCCTCACCGGACTCCTGTTCGCTTTTTAAGCCTAGCGCACCGAAGAAACCACATCGGTTCCGAAAACTTCCTGGGAAGTCTTCTGCAGGGTACCGTCGGCGTAAAGCTCGTCCAACGCCTTGTTCAGGGCATCGGTAAGGGCCTGATTGCCTTTTTTAAGACAGATAGCGAGTACTTCGTCGTTGCTTACCTCGGCGGTGATCTCATAGGGATTGCCCGGCCGGGAAAGATACTCGGCGGCAACCACGCTGTCTACCAGGATAACATCAACCCGGTTCAGACTGAGTTCGTCAAAGCAGTTCATCACCTTGTCGTACTCAAAGACCTGAACCTGCGTCCCGGATTCTTCAATCCATTTGGTGGCAAGTTCATCCGAGGTTGTTTCGGCCTGATAGGTAAGCCGCAGCCCCTGCGTTTCTTCCATGGTTTTCGGTTTGAAGCTGGAATCCTTGCGGACCACCAGAAGCTGGGAATTGGCTATATAGGGCTTGGTAAAGTTATACCGGGCGGCCCGTTCTTCGTTATAGGTAACCGACGAGATGATGCAGTCGTATTTGTCTGTTTCGACACCGGCGAAAATGCCGTCCCAGGCGGTATCAACAAACTCAAACGAAAACCCCAATTTGGCGGCCAGAGCTTTTGCTATCTCGACATCAAACCCGATGGGGGTCTTTCCGTCGGTGTCATAGTACTCCATGGGGGGATAGCCAATTTCCATACCGACTGAAAGCACCCCTGGCTTTATGGTCAAACCGCCGGAGCTGGATTTGGTACAACTACCCTGAACCAGAACAGCAAGCGCAATAGCGGCAATGACCGCTTTTTTCAGTTTCATAGTTCCTCCTTACATAACGGACTCTGCCGGGGCAGAGTCCACGTTTGCATGAGTATACCTTTATACCCTGGCCAGTGTCAATAAACAGGGGATTTTTTTGTATTTTTATACGGTTTTTTGCATATTCCGGCGAAGCGTTTTATAGGCGAGTTAATATATATAGAAGATTTTTACGATTAAATACCCGCGGTTTTTGTCAAAAAGCCGTATTACCCGTATGATTTATATATGAAAGCTTCGCACAAGGGCCTGCCCGCAAAAACCGCAATACTCATGCTCAGCCTGATTTTTATCACAAGCCTCGTAACCATGGTGGCCCTTAACTATAAAAGACAGACTTCGGTGTTCTGGGAGAACCAGCTTGATAAACTCATTATCCTCACCGAGCGCTATACAAACCGCTTTGAGGACTTTCTGACTATTCAATCCACCCTGCTCAGCGCCATAGCCGAAGAAGTGTCCCTGGGCATACTCGAAACCCGTGCGGAATACGAAAACTATCTGAACCTGGCCGTCAAGTCAAACAAAGACTTTCTTTCGGGGTATATGGCCTTTGATAACGGAGACCTGTACCTCAGCGCCCCCGGTTTTAGCCATCCCGGATACGAAGATCCGGCCTTTGCGCTTTGGTACGAAGCCGGCAAGCTCTCCAAGGAAGTTTTCTTTACCGAACCCTATCTTGACAAGGGCTCAGGCAGCGTGGCGGTAACCTGCCTTACCGGGGTATCCAGGCCCGATGGGACCAGGGGGGTTATCGGACTGGACATACGCCTTGACCGGCTCGAAGATCTTATGGAAGGGGTCAGACCTTCAAAAAACGGAGGTGTCTATATAAGCTCGCTGCTCGGTAAAATCATCATCTCCACCCATGATCCTGAATCCATGCCCCGCATAGAAGACGGGCACGTCAAATTCACCACTATCAAGGAACTCAATTCAGAGGTCGAAATCCTGCGAGTCCTGCCCGGTTTGTCGGATCACAAGATAGTAGTCAACAGTGTCCGTGACAGCGCGGGAAAAACCAGGTACGAAACCACGGCGGTCATTGCCCAGACAGGCTGGACCATGGGCTTCAACATGTACATCGACGACTACCAGCAGGAAATAAGCGATATACTCAGATTCCAGATGCCCCTTATCCTGCTCGCGTTCCTCATGTCCGGCATCGGCATCATCATCGCCATTGTTCTTATCAATTACAGCCGCGACAGGGCCGCCCTGGAAAAAAATATCGCCCTGGCAAATTCGGCAAGCAAAACCAAGGGAGAATTCCTTTCCCGGATGAGCCACGAAATGCGCACCCCGTTAAACGCCATCATCGGAATGACCAGGATAGCCGACGCCACCACCGATGTAGGAAAACTCAGGTACTGCCTCTCAACCATAGAGACCTCCAGCAGCCACCTTTTGGGTATCATTAACGATGTTCTTGATATGTCCAAAATAGAGGCGGGCAAGTTTATCCTGGAAACCGTCCCCATTAACCTCGAAAAAATCCTCATGAAAATAAGCAACCTCATTATTGACGGGGCGGAACAGAAAAACCAGCAGTTCAATATACTCATGGACAGGAACATGGGCATCCATTATCTGGGAGACGAACTGCGGCTCTCCCAGGTTATCACCAACCTGCTTTCCAACGCGGTAAAATTCACC
>JAIRTD010000256.1 GCA_031255115.1 Spirochaetaceae bacterium
AACCGCCACAACGCCGCATGGCTCTTTGCCGAAACCCTTTCGTTTTATAACGCCCTGTCCTGGAAGGATAAATTCAAGGGCCGCTACGCCTCTCTGGACGGCCCCGCCCTGCTCCGCTACGCCGTGGACGCCGCCACAGACGCGGCAAGCGCCGCAAGCGTTACAGACACGGGGACAGCCGCCGCAACTGCAGATGTCGCAGGCACCGGGAAAGCCGCCGCCGCAAGCGCCAGAGATGTCGTAAGCGCCGCTGTGGACGCGGGGCGGATAGAGCTTCCCGAAAGGGTACTCTTCCTTTTTCCCCAAACCTTTATGAACCTTTCAGGCGAGTCCCTCTCGGCCGCGGCTTCGTTCTTCAAAATAAAGACCGAAAACATTCTTGTCGTGCATGACGAACTGGAACTTCCCCTGGGAACAGTGTCGCTTAAATACTCAGGCGGCCTTGGCGGTCATAACGGGCTGCGGTCCATTAAGGCCGCTTTGGGGAGCGCCGATTTCTGGCGGCTCAGGATAGGCATAGGGCGGCCCGGACACAGGGATATTTATTCCTGGGTGCTTTCGGATTTTTCGCCTGACGAAACAGCAGTCCTTGCCGGAGTTTTTAAAACCCTCGACCGTTTTTTTGTCGAAGTGCTGAGCGCCGGGCCCGCCGCCCTGCTCCCCGAATGGAAGAAAAAGTCGCTTACGCCTAACAATATGAGCTCTGGAGTACAATCATGAATCAAGTTTCCCTTAACCAAAAGTCAGCCGCCGAAGCTTTTACCGGACTCTGCGAGGTAGTGGCAAAGCTCCGCGCCCCTGACGGCTGTCCCTGGGACCGCGAACAGACCCCTGCTTCACTCAGGGGGGACCTTGTCGAAGAAACCTACGAAACCCTTGAGGCCATAGACGAAAAGAACCCGGATCATATAAGGGAAGAACTGGGCGATCTCTTTTTGCTGGTAACGATGCTTTCGTATATGCACGAACAGGAGGGACTTTTTTCCGTTGCCGATGTACTGGACGGTGTAAGCGAAAAACTCATACGCCGCCATCCCCATGTGTTTGGCGATGTAAAGGTCAGGGACAGCGCCGAGGTTCTGGACAACTGGGCGCGGATAAAAGTAGAACAGGAAGGAAGAAAGCCCAAGGATTCAATCCTCGACGAGGTGTCCTCCTCCCTGCCTCCCCTTGAGAAGGCCTATAAGCTGCAAAAGAAAGCGGCCAAATCCGGCTTTGACTGGCCTGACCTTGCCGGCGTTATGGGTAAACTCAGGGAAGAAATGGAAGAAGTATCGGAAGTGATAGCGGCCGGGGACAGCGGGGAAACCCTCGAAGGCGAACTGGGGGATCTGCTCTTTTCGGCGGTAAACCTCTGCCGCTTCTTTAAGGTAGATCCGGCGCTGGCCCTCCAACGCACCAACGCCAAGTTTGTCAAACGCTTTACCCATGTTGAACGGCGCATGAAGGAAGCGGGCGCCGAAATGAAGCAGGAAAACCTGGCCGTCATGGACCGTTATTGGGAAGAAGCCAAGGAGTCATAAGCCGGTTCACTCAACATGTTCGATAGCGATGAACAGGGCAAAGACAGAGCGTATGTTTTCCGACTGGGCGGAAAAAGCAATGTCAGGTAATTTTTGCGCCTCATGTACAGCTGCCGCGATCCCGTTCTGAACAGCGTCGCCTGTTCCGCCGGGACCGGCGTTTTCCGCCGCAACAAAGAGGGCGTTACGCCCAAGGGCTTCCCGCACCCGTTCCCTGGGACTTCCCCTGGCCCTTTCAACACGGTTCTGTATTGAACGTATGTCAAGCTCTTCCTTGGCGCACAGTATGATGATAAAATCGGTTCCCGGAGTATCGTCGAGGCGTAACCACTGACGCTCCGAAGGCCAGGCAACAGCGCTGTCCGAATAGTCCAGTATGGCAGAAATGTTTTCGTCTTCCGGCGGAAAAATACGGGAGAGCGAGGGCGAGCCGGAAGCGGCGGCAAAAGCGTATACATAGGCGGGATGCCGGTTTTCCAAAAGCACGCGGAATTCGGTTCCCGAAGGCCAGGCTTCCGAGGACTGGTACCAGCCTTCTTTGTTAAGCGCAAAGGCCATAAAGCCCCCGTCTCCGCCAAGTTCCAGCCTTGCGTTTCCGCCAAAACGGGCGGCATCCTCGTAGGCCGAAAGGTTCTCTATAATCTCATAGGCTTCCCGCACCCAGCGGCTAAAGGTATTGTAGGGAATCCAGGTAAAACCGGCGCGGCCCCATTTTCTGCCCCAACTGTTAAGCACTTCAAAAGCGCCGCCTTCTTTTTCGTCATCATAGCCTACCACGCAAACAGCGTGCCCGCCGTAAAAATTTCTGGGGCTTTCGCGGGGCCGCCAGACCTCGCCGGGCTCAAAGAACGAAGGCGGAGTATTCATTCCTATGATGACCGGCTTTCCCGCGGCAAGGCTTTTCTTTACCAGAGTAACCTGGGAAAGATTCCCCGCGGGCCTGTGGCTCTGGTAAAGCGTTACATACCCGGCGATGGGATATTTTCTGCTGTCCGCGTAGGAAGTAAGCGATATCTTGGTTATGTCGGTGGTGAGTTCGTTGCTGAGCATTTTGACCGCGCCCCTGCTCTTCATCATATCCAGGGCCGCCGGGATCGAAGCCCCGTCCTGGCAATCCGGGTCATTGGAAATACTCTTGTAAATATACACAGGCGAAAAAGCGTTAGCGGTAATTTCGGAACGGTCCCTGCGGCCAAGGGCCATTGATTCGGAAATAGTCCGCGCCGCGTAGGCCGCGGCCCAGCCCACACAGGTCCCGTAGGGAGCCTGGTCTCCGGGAGCAGGAGCATAGGCTTTAAGAGAAACCGCCTTGGGCAGTACCTCATAAGTCCTGGATACGAGCGGGGACTTTCGGGGAAGACCCTCGTACAGCGTCTCATCAAGTACCGCGCTTAAAGGATATTCAGGATAGTCCTGGGCAAAGAGGGACGCGGCGGCCATTACAATGACGCCAAAAATACCAAGTTTTTTTACCATACCCACTCCATTGTTCAACTCTTGTGCCCCCATGAAGGCGGCAGTACACCTAACGGCGCGCGGCCTAAAGCTGGCCGAAATTCATCAGCACAGAACGGAGCCGCTGCTCCAAAAGGGCAAAAGAAAAGAACCTGCGGCCCAGTTCGTAGTTCCGCTCGGTCATAAATTCGACGGCGCCGGGCCTGTCAAGAAGGGCGCGGACCGTTTCGACCGTCTCGGGAGTTACATAATTTTCCATGACCACCACGTCAAAATCAACCGGTTCTATGTCCTCCTGAAAGATCGAGTAACGGTTGACCAGTATGGGCTTTTTAAACCAGATTGCCTCAAGAAACGCGTTGCCAAACCCTTCATAGGTTGAAGGATAGGTAACAAAGTCGGCGCTGAGGTAACAGTCCCAGAGGCTGTACCTCCTCTGACCGGTTTCGGTAAGCCCCCGCTCTGCGCCTATGATGTCCGGCCTGATGATTACCTCAACGCCAAGCAGGGCCGCGTAATCCATAGTGCGGTGGTAGTAGTCCGAACCTTCATCCTTTTCCTGGTGGCTGATAAGGAGCTTGGCTTTTTTTCCTTTAAGCCTGTTGGCAAGTTCTATCGCGTGGTCAATGCCCTTGCGTTCCACAATGCGGGTAGGCTGGAGCAGGAGTATTTCATCATCCTTTACGCCGAGATCGCTCCGCATGGTACGGCCATAGTCGTCCAGTTTGGGAGGCTCGCTGTCAAAGTCAAACACGTTCGGTATGATGGTCGAAGCAATGCCGCAGCGGTACGAAAGCTGTCGCCGCGCCTCCGAATTGATTACCACATGGTTAATGGTATGCAGCCTGGGCGGAAAAGCCATAGAAAGATAGTCTTCAACACAGTTGACCGAAAAACGCTGCCTTTCCCAGGCAAAGTCGTGGTGGTGGGCAACGGCCGGCAGACCCGTCTCCACAATAAGCTCGGCAAGGGCAAGCCCCAGGGGTATATTCATCGGTATGGTCTGGGCGTTTTCGGTGATAAGAAGATCAATATTGAAGGTTTTTACAAAATCATACAGAGCCCGTTTGAGACGGTAGCGCACCTCCTGAATTTCACCGGACAGGGACTCGTTGCGTACCGTATTGCCAAAACAGCGGTCCTGTATATCCTGAATCTGCGGATGGCCGAAAAAAGCCTCCTCCACGACCATGGACTTTTCGGGCGTCCAGTCGGACAGGCCGGAAAAAAAGAAACACTCATATCCCATTTTTTCCAGCACCTGCCGCCATTTGGCGGTCTCAAGAGACACCCCGTCGGTCCCCTTAAAACGGGTAGAGATAAACCCTATGCGGCGTATGGTGTTTGATTTGGTGAGGTACATGGAATCCATTATAGTACTTTTTTGTTTTGTTGTCAGTCTCCCAAAGGCCAGGCTGGAGGCAGCCCGGTTTTGCTTTGACTTTTCAAAAAAATGATATATATTGAAAGTATGCGCGCGCTGGTTACTATTCAAAAAGTCAAGGCCATAAAGGCCATTCCCGATTCGGACTTTCTCGAAGCGGCCCATATCATGGGCTGGACCTGCGTTGTCAAAAAGGGCGAGTTTAAAGAAGGCGATCTGGGCGTATATTTTGAAGTGGACAGCTTTCTTCCCGTTGACCCGCGCTATGAGTTTTTGCGTACTTCTTCGTACCGCGAAAACAGCGACAACGGCCGGGGCTTTCGTATCCGCACGGCCAAGATGCGCGGGCAGCTTTCCCAGGGCCTTTTTTTGCCCCTCGCGCAGTTCCCCGAACTGGCGGGTTCCGCCGAAGGGGACGATGTTACCGAAAAACTCGATGTAAAAAAATGGTATATCCCCGAAACAGCCGGGGCGGGCGGAACCATCATCGGCGAAAGGCCCGCGGGGATTCCCGCCTCGGACGAGATACGCATACAATCCGCCCTTGAGCTGCTCGAAGAACTGCAGGGAAAGGCCTACTACATCACCACAAAAATGGACGGGACCTCCGGGATTGTGTACTTTATTGACGGGAAAATAGGCTGCTGCAGCCGCAACAAGGAAATCAAAGACGAAAAAGACGCTCTGTACTGGGCGCCGGTATACCAGTACGGCCTTAAAGAAAAACTCTTAAACTATGGAAAAAACATAGTCCTTACCGGAGAAATATGCGGGCCGGGCATACAAAGAAACAAGCTGCGCCTTTCTTCGCCGGCGTGGTATGTGTTTGACGTAAAGGACTGGGATTCGGGCAGCTATGTTCCGTATGACAGGGCCATTGAAATCTGCGCCGCCCTCGAAGTTCCTTTTGTTCCCCTTGAAGAGCGGGGAGAACACTTTGCCTATACTCTGGAAGAATTGCTCGAAAAAGCAAGAGGCAAGTACCCAAGCGGGCTTGATAAAGAAGGCATTGTAGTGCGCGCCGCCCAAGCGCCCAAGTCCGTTTCGTTTAAGGTACTCAACAACGACGCGTTACTTAAAGAAAAAGATTAGGCCTGTTTTTCCAGGGTAAGGGGAATAAAAATATTAAAAACCGTTCCCTTACCCGGCTTGGTCTGCAGCTTGATGCTTCCCTTGAGCGTCCTGACCCGGTCCTTGACCAGATCGAGGCCGATGCCCCGGCCTGCGTGGAGCCCGCCGTTTTCGGCAGTGGTAAAGCCAGGGGCAAAGATCGCCTTGAGAATGGCGTTCGTGTCTTTTTCTTCACCTTTCTTGAGGATATACAGTTCTTCGGCCTTTTTCCGTATTTTGTCAAAGTCAAGGCCCTGGCCGTCATCCTGAAACCTGATGGAGATCTCGTCCTTGGGGACGGTGATGGAAAGGCTGATTATCCCCTCCTCATCCTTACCGGCGGAACGGCGTTCCTGCGGCGTTTCGATTCCGTGGTACACCGAATTTCGTACCAACTGTAACAGTATTTCCTTGATGACCCGGCGGGGCCCCTGCTTCAGGGCCAGTGCGTCAAACTCAGGGAATTCGAGGCGTACCTTCTTCCCAAGGTCCGTGGCCGCTTTCTGCCCGGCCCTTGAGAGTGTCTCGGCCAGTATGCCCTGTTCCGGGTTCTTCCTCCGGTCTACTTTCAGGGACTGGAGATTAAAAGACCGTATCCGGTCAATAGCCACGCGGAACTGGTCGGTTTCTTTCATGATCTTTTCTATTTCGACGGTAATGTGGACCAGTTCCTCCAGGGAAACGGTGTCCTGTTCCCGCAGGACCTTGAGCTCTGATTCAAGCTCATGGACTTTGGTACTGAAATTTTCGAGCCCGATAATAAGCGCGTTGGATTTAATGGCATGCACGGACTGGAAAACAAGTTGTATTGCTTCGTGGGTGGACAGACTGGTATCCTTCATGGTTTCGTTTATCCGCTTAAATTCATATTCCATATCTTCAACAAAATCATTAAGGACCGTGGGGCTCACATGAATAATCTCAAAGAGGGAACGCATTTCCTGCTGCTGCCTTGACATATTCTCCTCAAGCTGCCGGCGCAGTTCCGCCTCGGCGGTAACATCTTCCAGGGACCCCAAAATAAAGCGCCCGCCTTCTTCCCGTTCTACCGGCGCGAAAATGCAGTGCAGGGTTTTCTGCGCCCTGCTTTTTTCATGTGTATAGGTGAATTCGACCAGGGGGTTTATATCGTCCAGCATGTCCTGGCTGAAGTTGTCTTTTTGGAATATTCTAAAATACTTTTTAAGGGACTCTT
>JAIRTD010000271.1 GCA_031255115.1 Spirochaetaceae bacterium
TTGAGTTCATCAACCTGCATATTGTAAAGATGAACCTGGGCCTGTTCTATGAGAAACAAAAGCCCTTCCTCGTCAAGCCGGGGAATGAGAGCGCCAAGCTCCTTTGCCAAAGCGGTAAGACGGGACTTTCCTGACGCGGCCTTTGTGGTAGCCTTTGCGGGCTTTGTAGACTTTGCGGCCTTTACAGGTCTTGCGGTAGCCTTTACAGACTTTGCGGCAGACGGTGCGGGTCTTGCGGCCTTCGCGGCTGCCCTGGGTTTGGGGGATTTTCCCGCCGTAGAGGCCTTCTTTGCGGTTTTGCTTGTTCCGGCGGCTGCTTTTTTGCCCATATCATATACTTTATCAATACCCGCAGAACGAAACAAGGGCCCCGGTAAGATCCTAAATTGAAGCGTTTCGCTATTGACCTTTTAAGCCTTGTATGGTATAGTGATTGGTATCCAGTTTGGAAAATATAAATCTTTTCTTTGGAAACCATGGTGCAATATTTTGATACTCACGCCCATATAGGGCTTATTTGCGATGATCCTATTGAACAACTCATTGTTATCCAGGAGGCCCGCCAGGCCCAGGTAAACCGCATTATCTCTATTTGTAATAGCCTTCATGATTTTGTTGGTGTATATGAAAACCTTAAATCTGCGGTCAATGTATACCACGCGGTAGGTGTGTCCCCGTCCGAAGTGCAAAATCCCGGCCGGGACTGGGTCCAGACCATAGAACAGAGCGTTCAAATGCCCCGGGTTGTGGCTGTAGGCGAAATAGGCCTGGATTATTACCGTAAATTCGGCGACAAAAAATCCCAGATAGAGCTTTTTATCGCCCAGTTGGACCTTGCGACCAAGCTGGATATGCCGGTAATCATCCACAACCGCGAAGCGGGCAATGATGTACTCGACATACTCCGCGACCGGCTGCCGCCCAAGGGCGGGGTGCTGCACTGCTATTCGGAAGACGCGGAGTACGCAAAAAAAGCCCTCAACCTGAACCTGTATTTTTCCTTTGCCGGCAACCTCACCTACCGGAACGCGCGGAACCTCCACGAAACCATAGCGGTTCTGCCCCTGGACCGGATTTTGATTGAATCTGAAAGCCCCTTTATGGTTCCCGCTGATTACCGGGGCAAGCGGAATATGCCCAAGTACCTCCCCATGACCGCCCGTTTCCTGGCCGAAATGCTCGAAACAGACGAGGAGAGTCTTAGCGCCGCGCTCTGGGACAACGCCAACAGGTTCTTCGGCCTGGACTGACAACAGTCAAACGGCGGATAACAGGAGGGGCCCATGCTTATCACTTGCCAGAATGTTTCTTTTGGGTATGATGGACATTGTGTCATCTCGGGCCTTTCTTTTTCGGTCCACAGGGGTGATTATCTTTGTATCATAGGCGGGAACGGATCCGGCAAGACCACGCTGATAAAGGGTCTTTTACAGCTTTTGCGGCCAATGCAGGGCAGTATCACCTTCTCCGGCGAAACAGGAAAAAACGCCATAGGGTATCTTTCCCAGCAAAGCGCGGCCAAGAGGGATTTTCCCGCCGGTGTCTCTGAAATTGTCCTCTCTGGAATGGTTGGGGGCATGGGGCTGCGTCCCTTTTATTCCCGCAGGGAAAAAGCCGTGGCGGAAGAAAACATGAAACGTCTTGAAATAGCAGATCTGGCAAACCGCTGCTTTAGGGAGCTTTCGGGCGGGCAGCAGCGGCGTGTGCTTATAGCCCGGGCTCTTTGCGCCGCTTCCCGGTCTTTTGATGAAGCTTCCGGCGCGGCGCCGCGGGCATTGCTTGTTCTTGATGAACCAGCATCGGGGCTTGACCCTGCAGTCAGGTCCGAGTTATATGAACTTCTGACAACGCTTAATAAAACATCAGAAACAACCATCATCATGGTAACCCATGATATGGATGCCGCATCAAGCTACGCAAACCGTGTGCTGAGCCTGGAAAACGGCAGTTATTTTTTCGGCGACGCTTCTGAATACAAAGCGCGTTCCGAAAGCAGCCTGACGGCGGGATAATGGAGGGTATGTAAGTGGGCGCTGTATTTTCTACCCTGGCTGAAATGTTCTCCTATGCGTTTCTTGTCAGGGCCTTTATTGTCGGCGCGCTTGTATCGGTCTGCGCCGCGCTTCTTGGCGTCAGCCTGGTCTTAAAGCGCTATTCCATGATTGGCGACGGGCTTTCCCATGTCGGCTTTGGCGCCCTTGCCCTGGCAACGCCGCTTAATGCCGCGCCGCTTACGGTCTGTATACCCATTGTCGTAGGCGCGGCGTTCCTCCTCCTCCGCCTGGGCGAAAAAAGCCTTATACGGGGAGACGCCGCCATTGCGCTTATCTCGACCAGTTCCCTGTCGCTGGGGGTAATCATCATATCCCAGACAACCGGGATGAATACCGACGTATGCAATTACTTGTTCGGCAGTATTCTGGCAATGAGTAAAAGCGACGTGTATCTGAGCATAAGCCTGTCAATAAGCGTGCTGGTTCTCTTTGTCCTTTTTTATCATAAACTGTTTGCCGTAACCTTTGACGAATCTTTTGCCAGCGCTTCGGGGATAAAGGCCGGACTGTATAATATGCTCATTGCCTGTCTTACGGCAATAACCATTGTGCTCGGCATGCGCATGATGGGGGCCGTGCTTATTTCGGCGCTGATTATTTTTCCTGCCCTTACCTCGATGCGGGTATTCAAAAAATTCAAGAGCGTAAGTATTTCTTCGGTCTGCGTTTCTATGGTATGCTTTTTTATTGGCATAGCCATTTCGTACCTGTTCGCAATGCCCGCAGGGGCGAGCGTTGTTCTGGTTAATATTGCCGGTTTTTTGTTGTTTTGGCTGATAAGCGCAGCTTCTAAAACCGCGCGTGTAAAAACACAGTAGAGGAGAAGGTGATGAAAAAAGCAAAGTCTGTTTTCGGCGTAACGGGCGCGGTTCTTGTCTGCGCGCTCTTTGTTTCGGGCTGCCAAAACAAGGCGGCTTTGGCGTATGGGGCCCTCCAAAATGGAGCCCTCCAGAAAAGTACCAACGCCGCAGGAACCCTCTCGGTGCTGCTGCCCGAATCCGCCAAGGCGGCGCCGGAAGCGCCCTCTGCCGAGGCAAAGCCGGTATCACAGCCCGTGTTTGCGGCGGCAGAAATGCCCGTAAACCCCATCGAAATAAAAGAAAAAATGTTTATAGCCCAAACCAACGATGTTTACCTCAATCCCGAAGATTACCTTGGAAAGGGAATAAAGCTTGAAGGGCTCTTTAAGCGTGAAGGCTACGGCCAGGAGTACTGCTTTGTAATCCGCTACGGCCCCGGCTGCTGTGGTAACGACGGAAACGCCGGTTTTGAAGTAGCCTGGGACGGCGAATATCCCAATGAAGATGAGTGGGTCGAGGCAATAGGGGTCTTACAGACATACGAAGAAGACGGCTATCCCTATTTGTACATTGCCCTGGCAAGCCTTACCGTTCTTGATGAACGGGGCGCGGAATTTGTAACCCAGTAAGCAATAAGCGCACTCTAGCGGGAGGCCGTATTGGCGCGGGAACGGGCAAGGCCGTCTGAAGCCTCGCGGTAATTGGGGTTGAGACGGAGGGCCTGTTCATAGGCTTCGACGGCGTTGGGGTATTCTCCCACCGATTCGCGGACCGTGCCCAGGCGGTACCACCACAGGGCCAGGTTGGGTTCAAGGCGCACCGCCGTAGTGTAGGCTATATCGGCGTGCCGGTACTTTTGCTGCAGCCGGTAAATCTCGCCGATAAAGAAAAACGCCACCGATACCCGGTCCCCCTGTGGATTCCCGTCCACATAGCGTTGCATATAACGCAGGGACTGGGCGTATTGGTTCAGATAGAACGAGGCTTCTCCCATAGTTTCGATAATGCGAAAATCATTGGCGTTTACCCTGAGCCCCCGCTGGCCCCATTCGATAACTTCGGCATAGCGGTTCTGCCGCTGGAGGGCCCAGGTAAGCACTGTATAGGAATCCATATTGGCGGCGTTCCGGTTGATTTCCGCAAGGCAGATATTGATGGCCTCATCGTAATACGGCCTTGCTTCCTGGAGTCTGCCCCGGGCTTCCAGATCCCGGCCTGTACGGTAACTGCGCAGGGCGTCGGGTCTCCCCTCCTGGGAAAACCCCAAAGCCGCGGCAAAAAACAGCGCCGCGCAAAGGACAACCAGACGCAGGGCGGGGTTCAGGCGGGGAAGTACGCCGCCACGGACAAAAAAAGAACTTTTTTTACCGGCCATTGACACCTCATTCTCTTTAGGATACGGAAAGCAGTTTGTTAATGGACGCTGCTGCCCGGCGGCCCTCGCCCATGGCAAGTATCACCGTAGCCGCGCCGAGCACTATGTCTCCGCCCGCATAGACCCGCTCAAGAGACGTTTTCTGGCCTTCGTCAACGACGATGCGCCCCCTGCGGTCAACCTTGAGATCAGAAGTCGTCCTGGTAAGCAGGGGATTGGATTCGTTCCCCAGGGCTACAATAACCGTATCGCAGTCAAAGACATACTCCGAACCGGCAATGGCAACCGGGCTCCGCCTGCCTGAATCATCAGGTTCGCCAAGTTCAAATTTCCGAAGCTCAAGGCCGGTTACCCGTCCCTTGTCATCACCGAGTATTTTATCAGGGTTCCGCAAGAAATTAAAGACCACCCCTTCTTCCATAGCGTGGCCTACTTCTTCGGCCCTGGCGGGCATTTCGTCCCTGGTGCGGCGGTAGATGACATGGACCTGTTCCGCGCCGAGGCGGAGGGCCATACGGGCCGCGTCCATGGCCACATTGCCGCCGCCTATGACCGTAACGATCTTTGATTTGAACATGGGCGTGTCGGCCTGGTCCGCGTCGTAGGCCTTCATCAAATTTGCCCTGGTAAGGTATTCGTTGGCGCTAAAAACACCCACATAGTTTTCGCCCGGACAGCCGAGGAATTTGGGAAGCCCCGCGCCTACGCCGATAAAGACCGCGTCATAGCCATCCTGGTCAAGCAATTCCATGATGGTCCTGGTTCTTCCCACAAGGAAATTGGTTTCGATTTTTACGCCCATTTTTTCGAGGAGGTTTACTTCTTCCTGAACTATGGCCTTGGGGAGGCGGAATTCGGGGATGCCGTATACCATGACCCCGCCGGTTTTATGGAAGGCTTCGAATATGACTACCTCATGGCCCTCCCTGGCAATGTCGGCGGCCACGGTAAGCCCGGCGGGACCGGACCCGATTATGGCGGCCTTTTTTCCGGTTGGGGCTTTTACCCCGGGCGTTGTTACTTTGCCGTTGGCCCGCTCCCAGTCAGCCACAAAGCGTTCAAGCCGCCCTATGGCCACGGCCTTCTCAACGCTCTTGAGGCCCTTGCCTACCGTACATTCAGCCTGGCACTGCTTTTCCTGGGGACAGACCCTGCCGCATACCGCGGGAAGCAGATTGGTTTCTTTTATTATGTCGGCGGCGGCCTTAAAATCGCCCTTTTGAATTTCGGCAATAAAGCGCGGTATGGGAACCTGCACCGGACAGCCGGAAACGCACGGTTCGTTTTTGCAGCCCAGACAGCGCTCTGCCTCAAGGCGGGCCTGACACTCACCATAGCCCAGGGCTACTTCTTCAACATTCCTGCTCCGTTCCAGAGGATCCTGGGCGGGCATTTCCTGGGCCGGTATGGCAAGCCGGTCTTTGGGACTTATCCTTTCTCCCGCGGCCTTGCGCTCCAAAAGAATGGCAAGCTCCGCCCTTGCCTGGGACTCGAGTTCTTCGCCGGTTTTATGGTTCATACACTTTCCTTAAACGCAAGCCGGCATTTATGGTGGTCCTGTTCCTCCCGGTCTTTAAAAGCCTTCATGCGTATCATCATATTGTCAAAGTCAACTTTATGACCGTCAAATTCAGGACCATCAACGCAGACAAATTTTATCTCGCCGCCCACATTGACCCTACAGCCGCCGCACATGCCGGTTCCGTCTATCATAATGGTGTTAAGCGAAACCATTATGGGCACGTCAAACCCGGCGGTGGTTTTTTCGCAGAACTTCATCATAATGGGCGGTACTATGGCTACAGTAATATCGGGCCGCGCCGCGCCGGAACAGAGTTCCTTGAGCGGATCGGTAACCAGGGCCTTGCGGCCATAGGAACCATCGTCGGTAACTATAATAAGTTCGTCGGCGTAGTTTTTCATCCGGTCCTCGAAAATCACCAGCTCCCTGGTTCTGGCGCCTATGATGACCGTAACTGTATTGCCCGCGGCCTTCATCGCCTGGACTATGGGAAAGAGCGGCGCAACGCCTATGCCGCCGCCCACGCAGACCACGCGGCCGAACTTTTCGATATGGGTTGGATTACCCAGCGGCCCCAGAATGTTCTCGACATGGTCTCCGGTATCTTTAAGGGCCAGCTTGTATGTGGTGGCCCCCACAGCCTGAAACACTATCGTTACCGTTCCCTTTTCGGCATCAGCGTCGGCTATGGTCAGGGGAATCCGCTCGCCCCAGTTTGTGTCGATCTGGACAATTAAGAACTGCCCCGCCTTCCGCGCCCTGGCGATGAGCGGAGCGTCTACGGTCATTTCGTACACATCCGCAGAGAGCTTTTTTTTGGAAAGAATCTTATTCATAACACTCCCTATTAAAAAAACACTACCGGCTTAATGGCGCTCCGGTCCTTACCGCCCATTTTTTCCAGGGCTTCGGGAATATGCTCCATGCCCCGGTAAACATGGGTTGCCATTTTTTCCGGATAAAACCGGCCAAATTCGATGAGGGCCATTAGGCGTTCCATATAGGCCCGTCCGCCCCGGGCGCTGACAGAACGCAAAGTCTTGTCCAGAGCGCCGTAGCCCCAAATTTCGTTGGGCAGAACAAATTCCTTGTCATGCATAAATACCGCTACATTGGTTACCGTTCCTCCCGGACGAACCATCTTCATGGCGTCGGCGACAGCGCCGATATTCTGGCCGCCGCAGACAATGACCGCGTCCACCGGTCCGCCGTTTTTCTCAAGGACCTGTTCGACCACATTCCCGTCCCGGTAATTTATGCAGGCAGACGCGCCGTATTCCCGCGCCAGGTCAAAACATACCTGCCGGGAACCAATGCCGAAAATCCTGCCCGCTCCCTGGAGGACCGCAGCGCAAAGCGCCATAAGCCCCACCGGCCCGATACCGTAAACCACGACCGTATCACCGTACTTGAGCTCGAGGTGCTGCACCCCTTCAAAAGCGGTAGTGGCCATATCCGTTACCATCACCGCCTGTTCCCAGCTTACTGTATCAGGAATATGGGCGAGATTCAAATCAGCGTCCATCACCAGATAATACTCGGCAAAGCAACCCTGAAGCCGGGGATCAGGATTAAGGTAAGGACTGAGACTTTCGTACTTGTCATATCCCTCCTGAACCGCGGGGACCTTCCAGTTCATTATAGATGAAGGAACGGCCACCCGGTCGCCCGGCTTAAAATCCTTGACGCCCGGCCCTGCCTCATGGACCAGACCGGCGGCTTCATGACCCAGGGCCTTCCCCTTCATAAAGGGAAACGCCATAGTTTCCAGAATATGCACATCCGAGGTACAGGGCGACACGATTACCGGCTTGATTACCACCTCGCCAGGTCCTGCCTTTGGCATGGGCAGGTCATCTTTCCAGAGAGCCGAATTCTTCCCTTCAAGAACATAGCCTTTCATTTTCAGTCTCCTTGGTAGTTTACAGCATATTCCGCTGTTTGTACCACCCTTAAAGGAAGGCAAAGCAGAAAAATGATCTCAGGATAATTTTTCGTACCTGGCCTCCCCGGGCAATTTATTGACACTAGTCCAAAAATATGGACACCTGTCAATAAATTAAACACCGCTTATCGCTTCCTGTCAAGCTTTTTTGTGTGTTATTCTGAAAGGGCGAACCCCGGTCCATTGTCTTTTTGCGCCGGCCAGGCTATACTGAAACACCATGGTCAAAAAAGCCGCGCAGGCAGGCAGAAAAGCAAAGCTCTCCCGTTCCCAAATCAGGGATAACGCGGTAAAGCTGATTTGCACAATGAAATATGAAGAAGTAACGGTAGACCTGATCTGCCGGTCCCTCACTATAAGCCGCTCGACCTTCTACAACCATTTTAAGAACATTGACGAACTGGTAACGGAGTATTGTTCGATAAGAGAATATCCGCAGCCGGATCAAAGTATATGGATACTGTCCGCGCCCACAGCCTACGAAAGACTGATGCGCGGCCACTTGAGTTATGTTATAGAATCGGATAAACCGGGGCGGCTGATAATCTACGGCATCTATCTCAAGATCTGCCTGACAAAACAGGACCTCAAAGATTTGGCCATAATCAAACGCATGAAAAAACTCTTGCTGCCCCTGATCAGGCAGGCCCAGGAAAGAGGCGAAATACAAAACAACTCAGCGCCCAAAGACCTTTGCGAAACAGCGGTCAGCGTAGAAGTCGGAACCTTTCTGCTCTGGTGCATATCAGGCGGCGCCTTTGACAGAAAAAAAACGATAATCAAGGAACTCGAAACCCTGTACAATCCACGAAGAGACCTGCGCCTCTTGCCGCAAAGACACACCGCCCCCGCAAAAACCCGGGCCCGAAGACATAGGTAAAACCGGGTGCGGATATGACGGAGTTAGGCGCACTTTTTCCTTAACAAAATATGATTGACAAACAAAAATAATGAATGTATACTCCATAGATTCGAGTTTGTCAGGTGTGGAATTAGTTAATTCCTTACCTGACAAACACTTAAAATCGGAATTCTCTGACAATTTCAAATTGTCAGAGAATAGAATTCATTAAAAAGGAGCATTTTATGGCAATAAAATTCTATTTTGGAGTAATAGTAGGATTTTTTGGCATAAGAAATATAATTATCGCAATTCGACGTTTTTTAGATGATGATGGAGATGCCGGGGTACTTGCATTGATTGCCGCTATTCTTTTCCTTAGTTCTGCAGTAATTTCTATCAAAAGCGCATTATTTCCTCATGAAGAAAAAAACAGTAAAAAAGAAAAATCAGAAGACAAAATGTCAATAAATGATTTAATAAAAAATGATCTAATTAGCGAGGAAGTAATAAAAGAAGCTGAAAAAATACGACATTTGTATGGGAAAGATGAATATATCAATTTTCTTAAGAATAAAACAAAGGAATTAAATATATCCTTTGACGATGAAGGAAAATTATGAGAACCTTTTGTTCGTCAAAGCACCCTACCAGGCCATTATACGAACCGCCAGTTCGCATAATGGCTCCCCCTGGAATTTTATGCGCACTTTTGGTTCATATATATTCCAAAAATTTTAGAGAATGTCAGGTAGGAGATTTACAAAAGAAAAAAGATATGGTAAACTGATGAACATGGAAGGGGATTTTTATTTAAATGACAAGGACCGGGTGATACTTGAAGAATTCCACCGGGCCTGCATGGATAAAAGAACAGCCGA
>JAIRTD010000281.1 GCA_031255115.1 Spirochaetaceae bacterium
ATTTGGAGTTCAGCGCGGCCCCTGGTTAAGCCTTCATTCAGCCCCTCGGCTTTGCCTTCCAGTCGGCCCTCAGCTTTTTAAGGGCTCCCTGGGAGAGGGGGTTATCCCTGGTAAAGGCTGCCTTAAAGACATTATCCCTACAGATGTCGATGATGTCTTCGTCTGGGGCAAATTGGATGGTGTTCATGGTATTCCTCCATGGTGTATAAGGCCCCACCCTGCAGATTGCTCTACTTTTGGAGAATTTTTTTTTAAAAAAAGAACCGCCAAGGCAAAAAAGGAGGAAAATCCAGGCTGTGCCAACCGTACAGACCGGGCAAAGGAGGAATTTTACCGCGAAGTCAAAGAAGTAAAAGAAGGAAAGAAGAGAAAAGGAGCCCCTGACTAAGACGTAAGCCGGATAGCGCCCGAAGGGCGGCGGCAAGGACGCCGCTGTATCCAGGCTCTCTGTTGAAAACAGGGAGGTGGAGTTTTTGCTTCGCAAAAACTCCAATGCCATAATCCGGCAGGACGCCGGATTATGGCACAAACGCTCAGTGAACTTCTGCTGCTTCGAACCTCTGGTTCGCTTCGATGGCCGCCCGGTTTGACCCTTGCCGCGCCTGATTGAAAATACCTGACTGGCGATGTATACTAATAGTGAAGATGAATATCGGGATTTTTAGCGATGCGTATATGCCTCAGATAAACGGGGTGGTAACCGTGGTCAGGACCCTTAAAAAGGAGCTTGAGAACCGGGGCCACCGGGTATATATCTTTACCGTTCAGCATCCTGACGCGGACGACGAGGAGGGTGTATACCGTATCCCGTCCGTAAGGTTTCTTGCCGAACCCCAGCATCGTATAGGGTTTTTTATACGGCGGCAGATACTTAAAACAGCCAAACCCCTCAATCTGGATATAATTCATTCTCACTCTGAATTTTCGGTGTATATGGCAAGCAGGGTGATAAGCCGTAAACTGGGCATACCTTCGATACATACGCTTCATACCTATTACGAAGATTACCTCCACTACACGTCTCTCCTTGAGCCGGTGCTAAAGTACAATCTTCCGGCGGTAATGCGGCGTATCCTGAGAAGCCAGCACTGCGTTATTGCGCCGTCCCGGAAGATCAAGGATTTTCTTGACCGTATCGAATACCAAAAGCCGGTAAAGATTGTTCCCAACGGCATAGACCTTAACCAGTTTTACGACCGTTCCGAGGATTTGCGCCGTAACGCCGAGGCGTTCAGGGAGCGCTTCAATTTTAAAAAAGACGAAGAACTTATTGTCTTTGTGGGCCGCCTGGGGACCGAAAAAAATATTTATACTTTATTGGATAATTTTAAGGAAATCGTCGCGCGCCGGCCCAGGGCTCGTCTTGTGCTGGTTGGAGACGGGCCTGACCGCAGGGCCCTGCAGAGTTACGCCTATGAGCTTGGCGTACATAATATGATTACCTTTACCGGCTATCTCCACTGGCCGGACGAGATAAAGCAGGTGTATTCGACATCGGACCTGTTTATGAGCGCGTCCCACAGCGAGGTTCATCCTATAACCTTTATTGAATCTATGGCTTCGGGGCTTCCCATAGTGGCGGCCGCCGATTCGAGCATACAGGACATGGTTACAAACGGAGAAAACGGCTATGCTGTTTCGGATGACAAAAAGCTCTGGGAAAAAGCCGTGGAGATACTCTCCGACCGCGATTTGCTTACCCGTATGGGAAAACGTTCCGAGGAAATCTCCCGCAAGTATTCGGTAGAACGTTTTATAGACTCCATGATAGCAGTATATGAAGAATACCGGAAATAGCCCGGCGGGGCATAACCAGTGAGCGGCGCCTTTGACGCCCTGGGCGTGGACGCCTTTTTTATCCGCCGCCTTGCGGAACGGGGTATTACAAGGCCGACGGCGGTCCAGGCCCTGGTCATACCCAAAATCCTTGCCGCCGGGGAACTGATTTTTTCTTCAGACACCGGAACCGGCAAGACCTTTGCCTATCTCATACCCCTTTTGCAGCGTCTTGTCCTGGGGCAAAACAAGACCGGTTCCGCCGAAATCATTATCGCCGCGCCCACCTATGAACTTTGTTCCCAGATAAAAGGCGAAGTTGATTTTCTTTTGGAAGGAATCGCCGGGGAAGAAGAAGCTCAGGCAGGGGAGGGGGCCGCCAGGGTCAGGGCCGGGCTCTGTATAGGTTCCGCAAATATCAGCCGTCAGATTGAAACCCTTAAAAAAGAAAAACCCCTTGTGGTCGTAGGCAATCCGGGGCGGCTTCTCCAGCTTGCCCGCATGGGAAAACTCAAACTCCGGGGGCTCAAAGCCCTGGTTCTTGATGAAGGGGACCGGCTTACCGCAAAGGAACTTTTTGCCGAAACTTCCGCATTTGCGGGTCTTGCCAGGGAACAGGGAGACCGGTCCCTCAAACTCTACGCCTGTTCCGCCACCATGCCGGAAAAAGCCAAAAACGCGCTGCTCCCCTTCTTTGGCCCCGATGCCGGGACGGCTGAAGAACCGGGCAGGGAAGTACTCAGGGACAGCATAG
>JAIRTD010000074.1 GCA_031255115.1 Spirochaetaceae bacterium
CAAAACGGCGCGGGGCTTTCCCGCATACTTGAGCTTTCCCGGAACAGCGCAAAACTCGACGCCCTGGCCGAAGCTTCCCGCGCGATGGGCAAAACCGATGCCGCCGCTTTTATCGCCGAAGCGCTCTTGTCCATAGCCAGGGAGCGCGAAGACGCGCCGTGTTTGGGGAGCAAGGCCTCATGAGTTTTACCGTGCTTGATTTTATTTTTGCGGGCCTTCTTGTCATTATCATTATACGCTGTACGGTTCGGGGCTTTATAGAAGAAGTCATGTCCATGGCCGCCCTGATCCTGGGCCTTGCCGGCGCGTTTTTTCTGTACCGTACCGGCGCCGTCTTTATACGGAATTCCCTTGATATGCGCTTTATCCCGGAGATACTTTCCTTTGTGGGTATCTTTGTCCTGACCTTTATACTGGTCAAGATACTCGAACATATACTCAGCGATATAGTCATACGAATCAGCCTTAACTGGCTGGACCGGCTCCTGGGTTTTGTATTCGGCTTTATCGAGGGTTTTACCCTTATTTCCCTTTTGGTTTTTATTATCTATGTCCAGCCAGTGTTTAAGGCCGGCGAACTTTTGGAACAGAGTTTCTTCGCCCGGCTCCTCATTCCCCTTATCGGCGCTTTCAGGGACTTCCTGATGCGCCGGGCAGGCTGAGGGAGCAGCGATGTTTGAGAACATACTCGGCCAGGATATAACAGAGCAGCTTATCCGGGATATTGAAGGCAGCACCCTTGCCCCGTCCCTGCTCTTTGCCGGGCCTGAAGCCTCCGGAAAGGGGAGCAGCGCCCTGGAACTTGGCCGCGTCCTCTGCTGCGAGGCCGGCGGAAGCTGGAACTGCCCCTGCGCTTCCTGCGCTTCCCACCGGTATCTTGGCAGCCAGGACATGCTGGTTTTGGGCCCAAGGCCTTTTTCGGCGGAGATCGCCGCGTGCAGGCACAGCCTTTCGACAGACTATGCAGGCCAGGCGCCGCGGCTGCTCTTTATACGGTCCATACGAAAACTCCTCCTCCGTTTTTCTCCGGTACTCTGGGAGGGGGACGCGAAGCTGAAAAAAGTAAACGGCCTTCTTCTTGACATAAACGAAAGCCTCGAGGATTTTTCCCGCGCGGCGGAGGAGGGGAACGAGGGCGAGCTTCCGGCCCTTGCCGACGCCGTCCTTAATCTTGCCTTTGAGCTTGAAGCCGACGGCATAGGCGGCCATATACCGATTGACCAGATACGCCGGGCCGCCTGGTGGGGCCGCCTTGCTCCCGGCGGCAAAAGAAAGATCCTCATCATAGAAAACGCCGATCGCATGCAGGAAGGGGCAAGAAATTCCCTGCTCAAGATACTCGAAGAACCGCCGCCCGCTCTTACCATCGTACTCTGCGCGATACGCGAGGGAGACCTGCTCCCCACGCTGCGTTCCCGGCTCCGTGTATACCGTTTTATCAGGCGCGAAAAGGCCTGTGAAGAAGAAGTGCTGCGCAGGGTGTTCAGGGACAAGGACGGCGTATTACCGGGAACGCTTATGGACTACCTCAACGCCTTTATTCCCCCTTCCGAAGAAGAGCTGCTTCCCCTGGCCGCCTGGTTTGCCGCCTCCGTGGCGGCCGGAGCCTTTGCCGCCCGCCGCAGTCAGGCCGGCCTTTCCCAGGCGCTGCTTGCCCTGGGAAAATACGCAAGCCCCCTGGCGGAAGAAGGCGGACTTGGCCGGCCTTCCGACATGGAAACCGTAATCGACGAACTCATAAAACGCTGCGGACGTTTCCGGGTGCGGGGTCTTTTTGGCCGTTTCCTCTCCCGGCTTTTATCCCTGATCTCTTCCGCCCTCCGGGACGAAGGACCCGAAGGCCTCGTCTTTCGGGACTATGCCCTGGAAAGAATCAGCGACGCGGGAAGCGCCCACATGGTGTACAACCAGAGCCCTTCCCTGGCGCTGGAACGGCTCTTTGTGGAATTAAAAGAAGGGCTCTGTACGGGCCCGGCGCTTCTGTCCGCTTCCCTTGGGCGTACAGGCGGGTAGTGGGGGAACATGCGGTATTTTATCGAACGGGCCCTGAAAAAACTCCCCAAACTCACCAGGAACCAGGTTGAAGAACTGCTCATTCAGGCCGCCGCGGAGCTGACCCGCCTCGAGACGGTGATGGATTCCCTTACCGAAGGGGTGCTTGTCTGCGACCAGAACCACAACCTCATCCTGACCAATAAATACGCGGAGCGTTACTTTCCCATAGGCGCCTATGAGCCTGGAGGCCAGCCTGTGTGGAGTTCGGTCAGGGACGACACCATAGCCGAATTCCTCGAACAAACCCTGCGGAACGGGGACAAGGAACTGGACCGGGAATTTACCGTCGAAATAAAAGGCGCGCGCCGCCTGTTAAGCGTCAGCGTGCTTCCCCTGGTCAATGACGGCCATGTTACCGGTTCCCTCGTGCATGTAGAAGAAATCACCGCGCGGAAAACACGGGAAGCCCGGCTTCGCAGGGCCGAAAGTCTCGCAAGCCTGACCACTCTCGCAGCCGGAGTCGCCCACGAAATAAAAAACCCCCTCGGTTCAATATCGATACATATACAGCTCATCCAGAAGGCCATTAAAAAACTTCCCCAGGACCAGCGTACCATTCTCGACAAATACCTCAATGTGGTAAACGAAGAAATCGACCGGCTCAACCGCATTGTGGTTGATTTTCTTTTTGCCGTCAGACCGGTAAATATTGAAGTCAGAGAGGGGAACATTAACGCCCTCATACAGGACCTGGTGGATTTTATCCGCTTTGAGCTTGTCGCCGCCAATATTGAAACAAGGCTCGATCTTGCCGCGGATCTTCCGCCCATAAAATTTGACGAGCGTTATATGAAACAGGCCCTTCTTAACCTTATCAAAACCGCCATAGCCGCCATGAGCGGCGGCGGGCTGCTTTCCATAAAAACCGAAGCCTCGGAAGGCGAAGTGTATATTCATATCAGCGATACCGGCGTGGGGATACCAGAAGAAAACCTTTCCAAGATTTTTGAGCCGTATTTTACCACCAGGGAAAGCGGTTCGGGCCTGGGACTGACCCTGGTGTTCAAAATCATAAAGGAACATCAGGGCGAAATAACGGTAAATTCAAAAGAAGGGAAGGGGACGAGTTTTCAGATTATGCTGCCCCGGCCCAGAACAAGTACCAGGCTCATACCCTATACGGAGCGAACTCCGGGAGGATGACAGGTGATGCGGTTCAGACTGCTTGTAGCCGATGACGAAAAAAACATACGCGAGGGCCTGGCCGCCGCCCTGGAGATGGACGGCCATGACGTGGTAACTTCCAAAGACGGGGAAGAAGCCTGGAAGCGTTTTGAAAAGGGCGATATTGATCTTGTAATTACGGACCTTAAAATGCCCGGCGTCTCAGGAGAAGAACTGCTCCGCCGCATTGGGGCGGACAGCCCCGGCGTTCCGGTTATAGTCCTCACCGGCCACGGCACCGTTGAGAACGCCGTGGACGCTATGCGTAACGGCGCTTACGATTTTCTTACCAAGCCGGTAAATCTCGACCGCCTTTCGCTCCTGGTTAAGCGCGCCCTGGCAAACCGGGAACTTGCCATACAGCACCACCGCCTGGAAGAAGAACTGGAGCGGGAAAAACACTTTAAGGCCATGATAGGTTCGAGCCTTTCCATGCGCAGGGTGTTTGACACCATAAGCAGGGCGGCGCCGACCAAGGCCTCCATACTCATCACCGGCGAATCAGGCGTCGGAAAAGAACTGGTGGCCAACGCCCTTCACGAACTTTCTCCCAGGGCAAAAGGGCCCCTGGTAAAGGTCCACTGCGCGGCCCTGGCCGCGACCCTCCTGGAAAGCGAACTCTTTGGCCACGAAAAAGGCGCCTTTACCGGCGCCGTGGCCCGCAAACGGGGCCGTTTTGAACTTGCCAATGAAGGAACCCTCTTTCTTGATGAAATAGGCGAAATCGACCAGAACATACAGATAAAGCTCCTCAGGGTGCTGCAGGAAAAACAGTTTGAAAGGGTAGGGGGCGAAGAAACCATAGACGTGGATGTACGGGTCATAGCCGCCACGAACCGGGACCTCAAGGCGGATATAGAAAAAGGAAATTTCCGCGAGGACCTTTACTACCGCCTTAATGTGGTTAATATACAGGTCCCGCCGCTCAGGGAACGAAAGGACGATCTTCCTTTTCTTATCAGCGCCTTTCTCAGGGAATGTTCCGAAGAAAACGGCAAAAACATCAGCGGCATAGACGACAAGGCCCGTTCCAGACTCTACGCCTACGACTGGCCGGGCAATGTCCGGGAACTGCGCAACTGCATAGAAAGCGCCCTTGTTATGTGCAAGGGAACGGTCATCACCCTGGGGGACCTTCCGCCGACACTGCAGGCCAATACCGAGGACGGCTGGATACGCATACCCCTGGGTTCCACCATGGAAGAAGCAGAAAAGATTATTATCCGGGATACCTTGTCAGCCCACAAAGGCAACAAAAGCAAGGCCGCCGAAATCCTGGCCATAGGCCGCAAAACCCTGCACCGTAAGCTTTCCGGAGAAGACGGACCGGACGATGATGAATAAGGCGTAAACCCGGATCATAAACCCGGGCCGCTACGCAATATATTTGACCGGGTATATTAGTAGACAGAATACGCATTATAGATAGTAACGTGAATATAAAAATAAGGCGAAAATTAGCCCTCAAGCGCCTTAAAACGCCCTTCCTAATCAGGAAGCCTGAATACGCCCAAAAATGTCGGGCGCG
>JAIRTD010000076.1 GCA_031255115.1 Spirochaetaceae bacterium
GACAGCGCCGCTACCATTCCCGAAGCCGCCGCAGCAGGCGTAGCTGCCTTTGACAGCCCTCCGGTGCTGCTTGCCGGAGGCAATGACAAGGGCCTTGACTACGGCCCCCTGATCAGGGCGGCGTCAAAAGCCAGGGCGCTGATACTCCTTTCGGGAACCGGAAGCCAAAAACTTTCCGCCCTCCTTGCCGGCGCGGGCGTTCCGTTTCAGGGACCCTTTGATGACCTTGACACGGCGGTACGCAAAGCCATAGACGCCGCCGGCAAAAAAGGCATCGTGCTCCTCTCCCCGGGCTGCACCTCCTTCGGCATGTTCCTCAACGAATTTGACCGTGGCCGCCGTTTTAAGGAAGCGGTCCTCCGCATGGCTTGACACGGCGCGGGATCTATATATCCTTTTTTATGGAGGGATAAATGGTTAAGCAGAAGGTCTACCTTGAAACAACCATGTTCAATTATTATTTTGATACTCATAAAGAAGCCAATCCCGCAACCATCAAATTTTTTGAAGCGATAAATTCAGGACAATTTGAAGCCTATACGTCAATATACGCCGTAGAGGAATTAGAAAATGCGCCTGAACCGAAGCGGTCAAATATGTTAAACTTGATTTCTAAATATAATATTCTTGTTTTACCCGGTTCCAACGAAGCATTAAATTTGGCAAAAAAATATATCTCAAGCGGGATTATACCGGAAAAGAAATTGATTGACGCTTTACAAATTGCCATTGCTTCGCTGCATGGTATTTCCATGATTTTGTCTTTTAATTTTAGCCATATCAATAAAGTTAAAACAAAAATAATGGTCCCAGCCGTCAACCAGATAGAAGGTTTTCAAAATATAATTATCACTCAGCCACAGGAGGTGATCGATTATGAATGACATTGAAAGAGAAGTTGACCAAATTCAGGACAAAATTTACGAAAAAATTAAGAACATGAGCCCGTCTGAACAGACAGCTTATTTTAATGAAAGCGGACGCAAGATTGCCGAACAATACGGTTTTACTATCGTTCAAACTGTCCAGAGTGAACCGGTAACGGTTCATAATAGATAATGTACCCCAAGCCGCTTGGATAAGCTATCGTCTATATTGAAGATATTGCCAGCATAAACCCGGAAAAATCATTCTTCTATATGATTTCATGGCTTGACCGTTATGTTAGGTGATATAAAAATGAAACTTGCGTCAAGAGGAGTTTTCCGTGGATATTGAATTGCTTGAAGCAAGGGCCCGTATCATACAGGGCGTCCGCGCTTTCTTTGACCGGAAGGGTTATCTCGAAACCGATACGCCCCTTCTTGCCCCGCGCCTCATACCCGAAACCTGCCTTGAGCTTTTTGAGACCTGCCGTCTTGCCCCTGAAGGGAGCGCCAGGCAGAACCAGGCCTATTGGCTTATCCCCTCGCCCGAACTCTGGATGAAAAAACTCATCGCAAAGCACAGGCGGAGTATCTACCAGATATGCCGCTGTTTTAGAAACGGAGAATCATCCGGGCATCTGCACAGTCCTGAATTCACCATGCTCGAATACTATACAATGAACGCCGGGTATCTTGAGTCCCTTGCCCTTACCGAAGAACTTTTTGATTTTCTGCTTGAGCGGGGTCTCTCCGGCGGCGAAAACAACGCGCTCCGCCCGCCCTTTATCCGTGTTTCCATGGACGAGGCCTTCAGGCGCTGGGCGGGTTTCAGTCTCAGGGAAAAAGCCGCCGAAGGAAAAGAAGCCCTGGCTGCCGAGGCAAGAAGGCTCGGCATAAACGCCGGAACCGGACTCGGCATGGAGGCCCTGTACGATCTCATCTTTATACATCAGGTGGAACCCAATCTGCCCAAAGAAAAGCCCACGGTCCTTACGGACTACCCGGACTTTGTTCCCTGCCTCGCGAAAAAGGGTAAAGAAAGCGGCGTTGTCGAACGCTGGGAACTCTATATAAACGGCATCGAACTTGCCAACTGTTATTCGGAAGAAACAGATCCTGAAGAAGTTAGGCGCTATTTTGAAACAGAGGGAAAGAGCAAAACAGAAAGCGCCCTGGTTCCCCACAGCATAGATTATGACTACTGGAAAATCTTTTTACCCCTGACAGGGCCAGAGGGAAGGGAGCTGCCCTTTCCCCGTTGTTCCGGCGCCGCCCTTGGCATGGACAGGCTCATCATGGCCTTTATGGGAAGATCGGCCATAGACAGCGTCCTTCCCTTTCCTATGGAATAGTCCGATCGCCCGACGAATGGCCGAGGCAGACGACTGGCCCGGCGCATGGCCGCAACAGGCAGCGGCCCGGCGCAGGGTCATCTAACCACAGGGGAATTCCCCGACAGATCAAAACGCATGGGAAAGGCCGGAAGATATTCCAGAGAAGAACGTACAAGCGCTTCTCCCTTAAAACGGTAGTTTACCTGATGCATCTGTATCACCTGGTCAAGAAGCTCCCGCCGCATATTGATAAAATTCATCAACAGGGCAAGGCTGGTTTCCGCTGTTCCGCCAGGCGGTATGGTAAGCACATTGCCAAGGGCGCCGTCCGCCCAGAACCGGCCCGCGCCGTAGAGTTCATAGCTAAAGGAGGCAAGCTCAACCGGAAAGGGATTGGGGTTTTCGATTTTAAGGCTTACCCTGAGACGGGTATTGATGAGTTCGGCCTGGCTTACCGCTATGGAGGTAATGGAAAAGCGGGGATCCCGGCAGCGGGGAATACGGGCTGTCCCGTTCATGGTGAAGTCAAGGGAAGTTCCTGAACCATAGGCCGCCCTGGCCCTGACACTGAGGCCGGCCTCAAAACTATCCTCGCCTGAATCGGCAGCTTCACCGCCGGCCGCTTGGCTGTTGGCGGCTTTGCCACTACCATCTGATTCGCCGCCGGCAGATTCGCCGTTAGGAGAAAGTTTACCGCTGTCGGCAAGTTCCTTGAGGGCAAGAAAATCCAGGTCCAGGGCAAGGACCGCAACGGCTTCTCCCTGGGCTTCAATATAAAAGGCTTCGGGAAAACCAAAGGAATACCGGTCCTCCGGGAATTCAACGCCGTTTATGCTGAGGCTTCCCTCGTGCAGAGTCAGCAGGGATTCTGAGGACCGGGGGTTTTGGACCTTCACCAAAAAATACAGTACGCCCCGGCCCTGTTCTCCCGCTTCGATACGGTCAAAGCTGAGGGTCCCGCCGGGTTCGGCTTCGGGCCGGGGAGGCGGAGTGGCGCAGGCCGAAAGAAAAAGAACCAAAAAAACCGAAAACAAGTACTTCATACTTCATTATCGGACGGGCGCGGCCTTACTATACCAATGCGGCTGTTTTTAGCATTATAGATTATGATGAAATTGTTCTACTTGTTCTCTTTTATACTCATTTTAGGCGCTTGCGGAAACAAAGTCCCGCCGCAGCCCGGCCAGGCGGAAGAAGGCGGCGCCGGGGGTCCGGGCGTTCTGGCCCTGGACAACGAAAGTGCCGGAGAAGAAAACGCCAAAGAGGAACCTGCGTTTCCGTTGCGCTTTTCCCTCAAGTCGGCGCCTCAGGACGCGGCGCTTTTCTACAATGGAAGCACACTGCGGGCCCTTGGTGCAGAAAGTTCCGGCCAGGGGTTGAGGGAGTTTACCCTGGACGCGCCGGGAAACTTGAGCATAGAAAGCCCCGGATACAAAAGCGTAAGTATCCCCTCCTTTGCCCTTGCCGGCTTCTTCAAAGAGGGAATATCGGGCCCGCTGCTCGAAGTCAAACTCGAAGCGCTTGAAGGACCCTTGAGTCTTGCGCTTGAGCTTGCCACGGGAAGGCAGCCGAAGAGCGCGTATTTTTCGGCCAACGGGGAGAGGCTCTTTGTTCCCCTGCTTGACGAGGCGGGCATTGACGTGTTCCGCATGAGTCCGGCCCCGGCCTTTGAAAAACGGCTCACGGTTCCGGGAAGCCGGGCCAGAGGCTTTGTAGAAGCCCTGGTATACGAGGCAGAGAGGGAACTGTGGGTTTCAAATATGGAAGACAACCATATCCATGTTTTTGATCTTGAAAGCCTTGCGTATAAAACTTCTTTTTATTCCGGGGGTTCCATGCCCAAGGTCCTGGCCTTGAGTCCTGACGGCCTTGTGGCGGCGGTTTCAAACTGGCTTTCCCGCACGGTGAGTTTTTTTGACGGGAACACAAAGGAGCTCCTCTTTACGGTGCCCACAGGCGGTACGCCCAGAGGCATGGTTTTTTCGGCTGACGGAACCCTGCTCTATACGGCCATCTTTGACGAGCCTCTTATCGCTGTAATCGACGTAAACCGGCGCGCCCTTACCAAACGTTTCAGGCTTTACGAGGGAGAAGGCGCCGCGCGGCACGTACTTAGGGATGGGGGGAGGCTCTATGTTTCCGACATGGCAAGGGGCACCGTGTGTATTCTCGAAGAAGCAAGCGGAAAGCTCCTCAGATCGGTCCGGGTGGGCCCCAACATCAACACCATAGTCCTCTCGCCTGACCGGAAAACCCTTTTTGCCTCTTCCCGTGGGAGGAACAACCGCGAAGATTACACAAAGCCCGGTCCTGACTTTGGTTCTGTAACCATGCTTTCGTCTTCTGATCTCAGCGTTAGGGGAAAGGTCTGGGGAAGGAACCAGCCCACAGGGCTTGCCGTTTCTCCTAACGGCAGACGCCTTGCCTTTACCGACTTCCTCGACGCCAACCTGGAGCTGTACGAACTTGCGCAGGATGAGACGCCGGAGCAGAAGGACGGCTCAGGGATTTAATCGCGAAGGCGTGGAAGGCAAAAAGAGGTACAGGGATAGCGTTACAGGGGGGTAGGCGCAGACCAAGGGGCTGCGCCATAGGCGGCCCTTCGAGACGCATTGGCATACCGGGGACTCTATTTGGCCTAAAGAACCCACTCACCGGTTCGCGGGGGAGATTCCGCATTATCGCCGGGACCCGCTCACCGGTTCGCGGGATGAAGTCGGGCGGGGGGCGCGACGTGCGGTGTTCGCGCCAAATGGCCGCATGGAAATGCGCCCCCCTTCTTCGGTCTTTGGTCCAAATTTAACCTTTGGTAATCCT
>JAIRTD010000178.1 GCA_031255115.1 Spirochaetaceae bacterium
GGGGGGCTCCGCTACCACGGCATGAATTCGGTGCTGTCAAAGCTGTACAAAGACGGATACCTGGAGGCTCGTTCCGAAGTCCAGACCGAGGTTTTTGACGCGGCGGTCCGTTTTATGAAAGCCGAGGGGATACTCCCCGCCCCGGAATCTTCCCACGCCATTAAAGCCGCCATCGACGAGGCCCTGGAGTGTAAACGGACAGGAGAGAAAAAAGTGATACTCTTTGGTTTAACCGGCACAGGTTATTTTGACCTAAGCGCCTATATGGCCTACAACGCGAAAACCATGAGCGACCACGTCCCCACGGACGCCGAACTGGAACGGGGCTTTGCGACCCTGCCGGATATTCCGCAAAACCTCTGAATACCATCATGAGGGGGAAAGCCTTCCCCCCCGCTCCAGCCTTGCTCCGCAAGTCTTCCGCTCCCCCCTTCTGCGGGGCCGGAAGCCCAAAACAGGACCTTGCGGATTGTAAGCCGCCCCCGCAACGCCCCATAGCCGTTCAGCCGGATAAAGGGTGAAGAGAAACATCTTCACCCTTCCATTACGACTGTCCTTTAGCCACTGTCGATGATATGCTTCGCGGACTGCCTATGCTCAAATTTTTGCAATGAACAGAAGCCGCGAAAAAGCTCCAGTCTGTAAAACAACAGAAACCAATACACCATGCAGGCTTGTTTTTTATCCGGTCAACACGCCTTGACATCATCCTTCCCCTGACCCATGATAGCCTAGAGGTTTTTCGGTGTACAAATCCCATATTGCCCTGGAAGTGCGTATCCTGCTCCTCAGCGGGGACAGGATTTTTTCCTTTGACGCCGCTTCCGGCTCCGGACGGCCCAGTCTTGATCCCCAGGCGGTCTTTAAGGCCTATACCGTGATACGGAGCCTTGGCGGCGCGGTTAAAAGCGAATGTCTTTTTCAACGGAACCTTAACCCTCCCCAGACCCCGCCCGAACTGGGGCTTTCCCATTTGTCCCTGGCCCTGGGCACAGGCGGCGCTCTGGATATTATGTTTCACCGCCGGGAAAAACGGGTGCGCATAGCCGAAATCAGAATCGAAGAAGACGCGGGGCGGCTCATTCATTCAGGGAGCGGAACGAGGATGGATTATGCGACAGCGGGACTTCCCAGTCTTAGAATCAGGACCGAAGCCGATTTCGAAATAGGCGGTGAGGCGGAAGTTTTTTTAAGCGATCTCAGACGACGTATTCAGTACCTTGAGATAGTCCCGTCCCCGCTGGAAAGCGTGATGCGCTGTAACGCCTATGTGGCCATAACGCCCTATCCCGAACTGCCCAGGGAATTCGTAAAGCTGCGCAATCTCAATTCCTTCAATTTTGTACACAAAGCGGTAAACGCCGAACTTTCCCGCCAGGAGGAGATACTCATAGGCGGGGGAGAAGTGCCCGGCGAATCGCGGATATGGAACGAAACAAGAAACATCACCCAGTCCTACCAAAAACGAAAGAGCGCCGAGCGTCCCCGCTTTGAGACGATTCCCGGCATGGCGCCCTTTGTCCCCGAACCGGGCATACTCGAAGCGCTGGATAATTTTTCCGTTGAGCTTCCCGCGCTGAGGCGGGAGCGTTTTATGCAGGAGTATCATCTTTCGTTTTCGCAGGCGTCCTTTGTCTGTGACGAAAAAAGCCGCGCCGATTATTTTGAAGCACTCATGCGTTCAGGCGCGCCTGCCCGTGAGGCCGCCCAGTGGCTTTCTTCATATATAGTGAAGGAACTAAAACGGCTCAAGCTGGGTATTGCCGCCGCTCCGCTGACGCCGGTCCGTTTTGCCCGCCTCCTTGGCATGCTGGAGCAAAAACGCATACACCGGGGCATAGCCAAACAGGCCATTACCGCCGTTCTGGAAGAAGACCGGGACCCTGAAGAAGTGGTTAAGGACAGGGGCTGGGAACAGCTTACCGACCGGGGAACAGTCGAAAAACTGGTCAGGGCCGCCATAGCGGAAAATCCCCAGGAGGTAAAGCGCATACGCGAAGGCGACGCCGGTCCCATTCAGTTTCTTACCGGCAGAATAATGAAGGAAAGTTCGGGCCTTGCGGAACCTTCCCTGGTAAAGGATGTGCTGCGCGAACAGCTTTCAGTATCCCTGGTATACGTGCTCTCTATGGGCGGCGCTATCTCGGGTACGGTCAACGCCGAAGGGGCCGTTGAGAGCGGCGACGAAAAATCCCTCCAGGACCTGCTCTCAAGGCACGCCGAAAGCGGCGGACTCAAGGTTCGTTTTGATTCCATACAGATAGGCCGCATCCTCTCCGAAGAAATAGTTCCCTCCGACTGGGCCGCCCTCATCGAGGCGATTACCGAGCGGCTTAATTCAGGGACCGCCAACGGCATTGTTGTCGCCCACGGTACCGACACCCTGCCCTATACGGCGCCGCTCCTCTACTGGCTCTTTGCCGGCGCGGGGGCCCCCATTGTGCTTGCCGCATCATCCCAGCCCCCCGGCGTTTCCGATGAGGCCGAAAAAGCGATAAAGCTCGCCGTTGATCTTGCTGTCGAAAAAGAGCGGGGAGTCTATGTGGTCTACGGCGGAAAGGTTCTTTCGCCCCTGAATCTTAAATTTGAACGCATCGGCGCCGACGGATTCCGCAACTGGAATATGAAGGAACCGGTTTTTTCGGGCAGTGCGCTTCTTGCCGAAGCGCTTGAGGCGGACCAGTATGTGCTGTCCCAGCTTCTCGAAGACGCCGCCAATTCGCTGTGCGTTATACGCCTTTATCCGGGTATGCGCAGCGACTACCTCGTGTCCCTCATGGACAAGGGCGTAAAGAATTTTTTCCTTGAACTCTACGATACCGGGACTGCCGGTTTCCGCGACGGCCCCTATTCGCTCAAACGCAGCTTTCAGGCGGCAAAGCAACGGCAGATCCGCTTTTACTGCACCTCCCAGCAGGAAGGCGCCGTTGATTTTTCGCATTACAGCACTTCCATGGAACTGTGGCGGGGCGGGGCCGTTCCCATGGGGAACTACACCACCGAGACCGCCGTGTCCCGCTTCCTCGCGGCCAGCATCATTGCCGACAGCGACGAAGAACGCGCCCAACTCATGGAAGCCGCGGGCCCCGAACTAACAGACTAGGGCCGCCAATATTTGCCGCGGACCGCCACGGAAGAAGAATACCACAAAGTCGAATCGAAACCTTACGGACTGAAGACGAAGAAAACCACAAAGTCGAATAAGTAGCAGAAGTTTGCTAAGCGCTTGCAACAAGTTTTTCTGTCTATCTTTTAGGTTTCTTCAAAGGTAAATGTTTCCTGTTCTCTGTCAAAGCCCAGTAGATAATTTT
>JAIRTD010000180.1 GCA_031255115.1 Spirochaetaceae bacterium
TCCGGTTCACTGGATGGGTATTTCGTTCTGAGCTGCCTGTAGTAACGGTAGCTTTCTTTAGGTCTGACTGCAGAGCAGGGTATAGGCGGCTCCGGGATCAGGGGCGGCAAGCAGGGCCTCGCGGAGCTCGGCGTTTTTAAGGCGGTTGCTAAAAAACGAAAGGGTCTGGAGATAGTAGGCGTGCTGGTTATAGGCCGCGGCTATCATAAAGATGAGCCGTACCGGCTGATCGTCGAGGGCCTGAAAATCATGTATATCTATGCGGCTTATTCCTACAGATACCACAAGGTCAGTAACCGAGACAAGCCTGACATGGGGTATGGCTATGCCCCGGCCTATGGCGGTACTCATCAGTTCTTCGCGCCGTAAAATTTCCCGGGTCAGTTCCCGGCTGTTTTTGATCTGCGGCGCCTGGGAGAGATTTTCGGTCAGGGCCATAAGGGCGTCCTGTTTGGCCTCGAAATCCAGAAAAATGACGCGGTCAGGGGAAAGGATATTGCCCACCTGCACCGAAGCGAACTGGCCGGCCGCCTTATTGGAAGAAAGACGGTCATTTACCCATTTTTCTATCTCGGTTTTTTTGAAGCGCCACACCGTGCCGATTTTGCCTGAGGGTATCTCGCCCCTCTGGGCCCAGTCATATACAGTACGCCCCGAAACCCGCAGGTATTTTGCCACTTCGTCAATAGTCAATATGTCGTCGTCGGTCATACCAATATTCTGTAATATACCGCAGGATACGTCAAGTGATAACAGCAAACGCAAAGTTTGGCCCTAAACCTCTTTTTACAGAGGGCGGCGGGCCCCGGTCAGGGGCGGTCAGGATTTTTGTCCAAGTTCATAAAGTGAATCATAGGGCAGGAGGGCGCCTATAGTGGTGTTTACCCGATCCGCGCCCTTGCCGCCAAAGCGTACCGGCGCTTGGCCGTCCATAAATTCGCTTAACACCTGACGGCAGGCGCCGCAGGGACCTACAGGATACCCGGCGTCAGGGGTCGCAATGGCCAGGGCGATAAAGCGTTTTTTCCCCTGGTTTACGCCTGCCATGACCGCGCCCCGCTCGGCGCAAATGCCAAGGCCATAGGAGCGGTTTTCTACATTGGTTCCGGTTATGACCGAACCGTCCTCGGCAAGAAGGGCCGCGCCTACCCGGAACCGCGAATAGGGGGAATAAGAATTGGAAGCCGCCTTCCAGGCCGCCTCAAACAACGCGTCCATATCCATAAAAACCTCCAAGATTGACACTTCACCTGTCTTTGACTATTATATTCCCAGTCATGACAAAAAAGAAACGGTTATACGGGATTACACTGGGAATTTTTCTTTTTCTGGGCTATGTGTTTCTGGCGGCCCAGCCTGTCCCGGTCGAACTGCTTATTGAGGCCCGCTGGATCAGTTCTCTTGATAAGGGCGCCGCCGAACCGGGTATCGTAGACAAGATCCCTTCGGCCGGGAGCGGGCGGCTTATTCCTTTCAGGCTGGGACAACATTTCGGTTATGTCGACAGCGCGGGCCGTTTTACCGTAAACCGAATCCAGGAAAACTATATCTCGCTGTCCCCGGGCGCGTGGACCGAATATCCGCAGCTTCCGGAAGTTCTTGATATACGCAATCCCCGGGACGAAACCATGCAGACTGTCCCGTCTCCTTCCGGGTATCCTGTTTTTCTTGACGGCGATCTCTACCTCATGGGAGGAGACCAGGTCAGCCTCAAGGCCCTTGACGGAGAAGGCAACGACACCTGGACGTATTTTTTCGGCGCCCCTCTTACCGGCATAGACGCCGCGGCGGGCGCCATCCTTGCCGGACTCCTGGACGGGACCATTGAGCTAATCAGCAGCGAAGGCGTCCTGCTCTACACCTTTGAACCGGGCGGTTCCCGTATTCCCTGTATTTACGGCTGCGCGATCTCAGAGGACGCTTCTAAAATCGCCCTCATCTCCGGCCTTGACGAACAGCGCTTTCTGTTTCTTGAAAAGTCCGGGGACACCTACCGGGTGGCCTACCACGAAAGTCTGGGAGAAGGATTTAGAAGGCCGGTACAGCTTTACTTTATTGACTCAGGCAGACGGGCGGTCTTTGAACGTCCCGGCGGCCTTGGTATTTTTGACACGGTACAGCGCAAAAGCGTTACCCTGCCCCTCCGGGGAAACGTGTATGCCATTGACAATCAGGGCGGCGGGGATTTTCTCTTTGTCATCACCGAGGAGGGAAACACAAAAAACCTGGTGGCAATACGGTATCCTGAACGGGTATTTCTCAAGGCGGCTTTTAAAAGCGACGCGGCCTTTCTTGCCCGCCACGAAAATGAACTCTACATAGGCGGAGGACAGAGTCTTATGGCCTTTGAGATTACGAGCAGATAATATGAAGAAGAAACTCCGTTTTTTTGCCTGTCTTTTACGGCGTTCCCGCCGGATTTCTGGAACGCTTGTTTTGCTCCTGGCCTTTCTTTTTGCCACGGCCCTTGTTTCGTCCCTGGACTGGCCTGACGCCGCGGCGGAAATACTTTCGAATTTTGCCGCGGACAAAACGCCCAGCCTGGGCTACAGTTTCCGCTCCGGGGGGCCGGTGCGTTCCGCCGCTTCGGGCGAGATTATTTTTATCAGGGACGAAACCGACAGGATTTCGGTCCTGCCGCCGGGGCTGGGAACCTGGCTTGCCATTGACCACGGCGACGGCCTTGTGGGGGTATACGGCCGCCTCAACCAGGGCAATAACCCTTTCCCGTACAGGGTCGAAGAAGGCGGATTCATAGGCCTTTCGGGATTTACCGGCTGGACCGGGGCGCAGGGTTTTTATTTTTCTTTTTTTGACCGCAAGGAAAAACAATGGGTCAACCCCGGCAGGATACTTCCCCTGCTTCCCGATACGCGGCCGCCCGTTATACGCTCGGTGCTCCTCATGAACAGCGAAGGAAGAACATTTAACCTTGCCCAGACACGGAGCCTCGCCCAGGGTCAGTACCGTATTCAGGTAGACGCCCAGGATACCCGGACAGGAGACAATCCCCTAAGCCCCCACCGCATTAGCTGCTATGTAAACGGCATCGAAAGAGGTTCTATTATTTTTGAAACCGTCTCCACGCGCAGGGGAACACTCCTTGTTCCCGCGTCCAGAGGCGTGCAAAGCTCCGCCGGCGTATACGAATTCCATCCCGCCCTTGTGGCCGGCGAGGTGTTTCTTACCAGGGGCCAGGCCGCTCTGGAAGTTATTGTTGAAGATATGGCCGGCAACAACCGCGTGGCCTCCTTCCGTTTTCTGGTTGAATAGGAGCGGCGTACGGTCAAAACCTGGTCCACTCCTCCAGAGCCCGAAAAAAAAGAATCCATACCCTGCGCCCTTTGCAATGGCGCTGTTTTTAAGCCCGCCCTTTTGTGCGAAAGCTTTGCCTATGTGCGCTGCCCTCACTGCGGTCTTGTACAGATAAACCCCCAGCCCCTTCCGGAAGAAGTGGCGCGCCGTTACGGTGACCGGTCGGGAAAGGACTACCTCGCCTATGAGCTTGAACGGGAAAAGGATTTTCTTGCCCTCCAGCAATTGAGCCTTGCCGATATAGGCTTTGCGGCCCTCGAAAAGGAATTCACGCAGGGGAAGCAAAAGCCCCGCTTTCTTGACGTGGGCTGCGCCACCGGCGCCCTCCTTGAGACGCTCAAGGGCCGCTGGGAGCCAAGCGGCGTCGAAATATGCGGCA
>JAIRTD010000202.1 GCA_031255115.1 Spirochaetaceae bacterium
ACAGGCGTGGGTCAAAAAGCCGGTATTCGTTTTTTTATAGGAGTTACGCTGGTTTTCCTCTTTGGGGCCTTGTCCCTTTCGGCCCAGGAAACAACAGGCTCGTACTTTGTCCGCCAGAACGAAGCGGGGGAGCAGTTCATTGTACAGCGCCTGTTATGGCCCGGGGACGAAAACGCCTCCCGTTACGAAGTAGTTGTTGAACGCGAAGGCAACAGAGGCTTTGCCGAAATACACCGGGAAAGCACAACCGGCGATTACGTTGATCTGTCCCTTGGGCCGGGAAAGTACCGCTATCAGGTGCGTATCTTCAATCTGCTTAACCAGTTTGAATATGTTACCAACTGGGCCTCGTTTACCATCATCCCCGCCTACCAGCCCGGAATCACGTCCTATACGCCGTCGGCGCTGCAGATTCCCGAGGATTACCGCTGGGAACCGGATTTCCGCCTGGAACTTCACCTTTCGGGAAGAGACTTTGTGGACGGCGGAGAGGCGTATCTTGTTTCCATGGAGCCGCTGGAGAACCCGTCCGCCCAGGCTCCGCTCATTATTCCCAGAGACTATCTTCCTTCGGGAAACACGGCGGTTCTTGTGTTTACCTCTTCGGACCTGCGG
Source organism: Spirochaetaceae bacterium (assembly GCA_031255115.1). GTDB lineage: Bacteria > Spirochaetota > Spirochaetia > Treponematales > Breznakiellaceae > JAIRTD01. The sequence continues at coordinate 616 of JAIRTD010000202.1, forward strand.
CCCGGCGTATATAGTATTCTTGTGCGGAATCCCGGCGGGCTGGAGGCTTTTGCGGGGCCTTTGCGTATTGACCTTTTCGGCCCTACCGAACTGGAATTTTCCGTGGGCTATATGCCTCTTTTGCCCCTCTACGGCTATCTCCTGGATACCTTTGACCGCTTTATCCCTCTGGGCCTGGATATACGGGTTTCCTGTATCTTTGTCAAACGGCTCTGGGGTTCTCTCGGCCTTGAGCTGCATCCGAACCTGAGCTACCTCAGTGATTCTGTTGGCAAAGCTGATGTCTCGGCCTTTATCGCCGGAGGAGAGCTCAATCTGGTATACCGGAACCTGCTCCCCCTGCGCGGTTTTGTGTTTAATGGGCGGCTGGGAGCGGGCCTTGCCGCCGCGCCGGGGATGCTTGTGTTTGATTACGGGAACTACAAAAGCGATCCCATCACCAGCTGGGTTCCCCTTGGCAGCCTGGGTTTTTCCCTGGCTTGGCGTTTTACCACCTTTTTCTACATAGAACTGGGAACGGACTATGTACATTTTTTTACCAGTGACCCGCCCCATCCGGGCTATCTTAGGCCCTTTGTAAACCTGGGCCGGAGGTTTTTTCTTAATTAGGTTTATTGCCAGGGCGCATAGTTGACGTAATGGTATTTTTTTTCTATGCTTTGAATATCAATTTATAGATTGGAGGTGTGATATGAAGATCGCCATAAACGGGTTTGGCCGTATCGGCCGCCTGGTGTTTCAGGCAATTGTGGATCAGGGCCTGCTTGGCAAGGATAAGATAGATGTAATTGCGGTAACGGATATTTCTACCGACGCAAAGTACTTTGCTTATCAGCTTAAATATGACTCCATACAGGGCAGGATGAAGGCCAGTATTTCTTCCAAAAAGAGCAGTCCTTCTTTGGCAGAAGATGACGTGCTGGTGGTAAACGGGCATGAGATCAAATGCGTCATGGCCGAAAAAGAGCTCAAAAACCTTCCCTGGGCCGCTCTGGGCGTAGAGTATGTTATTGAGTCCACCGGGCTTTTTACCGGAGACAATGCCTTTGGGCACCTCGAAGCGGGGGCCAAAAAAGTCATTATTTCCGCTCCGGCCAAGGGCAAGGATAAAAAAATCCCCACCTTTGTATGCGGCGTTAATCACGAAAAATACAATCCCGCCGAGGATCATGTGGTTTCCAACGCTAGCTGCACCACCAACTGCCTCGCGCCTTTGGTTCATGTGATTCTTAAAGAAGGCATTGGTATTGACCGGGGCCTTATGACGACTATTCACTCGTATACGGCCACCCAGAAAGTAGTGGACGGCGTTTCCAAAAAGGACTGGAGGGGCGGCCGCGCCGCGGCTATCAATATCATTCCTTCCACCACCGGAGCGGCCAAGGCCGTCGGCGAAGTGATCCCCGAAACCAAGGGCAAACTCACCGGCATGTCTTTCCGTATTCCCACTCCCACGGTGTCCGTGGTGGACCTTACCTTTACCGCCAGCCGGGATGCCAGCATCGAGGAAATCGACGGCCTTATGAAGAAGGCTTCCGAGACCTATCTCAAGGGCATACTGGGCTATTCCAACGAAGAACTGGTTTCGTCAGATCTGATTCATGATCCAAGATCGTCGACCTATGACAGTCTCGCGACGCTGCAGAACAACCTTCCCGGCGAAAAACGCTTCTTTAAGGTGGTTTCCTGGTATGACAATGAGTGGGGCTATTCCAACAGGGTAGTAAGCCTGCTCCAGTATATGGCGGGTAAAAAATAAGGACCTTCCCGCATAAACAAGGCTCCGCGTCCCTCCTGGGGCCGGGGCCTTTTTGCTAATGGGCGGTTGTGTTTTTTTCAAGATTGAAAATTTTCAAGATTGAAGTTTAGAAACAGTTTTAGGTATGATGATGATTGACGCTGCGTTAATCGTCATTTTCCTGGTCCTGCGCGCAAGGGGGCGGCAATGATAAAAACAGTTAAATCAGTAGATTTTAAGGGCAAACGGGTCATTATGAGGGTTGACTTTAATGTACCCATGAAGGATGGCGTGGTGCAGGATGATACCCGCATTGTTGCGGCGCTTCCTACCATCGTCTATATACTCGACCAGGGCGCAAAAACCCTGACCCTGATGAGCCACCTGGGCGACCCGTCAAAGGACGCCAAAAAGGCCAAAGAAAAGGCCGAAAAAGACGGCAAGGTTTTTGACGAGGCGGCCTATATCAGGGGCAAGCACCGCATGGCGCCTGTGGCCGCCTATCTTGAGACAAAACTCAAGCGGCCCGTTATTTTTGCCGGCGAAGATTCCTGTTACGGCAAAAAGGCTTTTATTGATTCCCAAAAAGACGGCTCGGTGATCATGCTCGAAAACACCCGTTTTCATAAAGAAGAAACCGCCAAAGAACCTGACGAGCGGGACAAGCTGGCAAAGGAACTTGCCTCCTACGGCGATATTTTTGTCAACGACGCCTTTGGAACCGCCCACCGGGACCACGCTTCGACCGCGTCAATCGCCAAATTCGTTCCTGTGTCTGTGGCCGGTTTTCTTATGGAAAAAGAAGTCAGCTATCTTGAACCAATAGTACGCGATCCCCAGAAGCCCCTTGTGGCCATTATTGGCGGGGCCAAAGTTTCGTCCAAGATCGCCGTCCTGGAAAGCCTTTTAAAGAACGCAAGCGCCCTGGTCATAGGCGGCGGCATGGCCTATACTTTCCTCAAGGCCCAGGGCCACAAGACCGGCAAGTCCCTGGTAGAAGAAGACCAGATTGACACGGCCAAAAAAATTATCGACAGCGCTTCCAGGGCCGCCGTGGAGCTCGTGCTTCCTGTGGACCATGTGGCCGCTGAGACCTTTGACGCCGCAAGCAAGGCGATTCCCGTAGACGGCCTGGACCTTCCCGATGAGCTTATGGGTCTTGATGTTGGCCCCAAAACTATAGCTAAATATAAGGAAGTACTTGCCGGGGCAAAGACCATAGTGTGGAACGGCCCGGTAGGGGTGTTTGAATTTGACGCCTTTGCCAAAGGAACCGAAGAACTGGCAAAACTTGTGGCAAAGGCAACCGAAAATTCCGTCATTACCGTAGTGGGCGGCGGAGATTCTGTTGCCGCGGTAAACAAATTCAATCTGGCGTCAAAGATGAGCCATGTCTCCACAGGAGGCGGCGCTTCGCTTGAACTGCTCGAAGGAAAAAAACTTCCCGGCATCGAAGTCTGCAGGGGATAGGAGGAACAACATGACAAGACCGTATTACATAGCGGGCAACTGGAAAATGCACAAAACCCGGAGCGAGGCGGCCGAGCTTGCCAGGGAACTTACGGCCCGTCTTAAAGACGGAAAGCACAAGTACCTTGTGGCGCCGGGCTTTACCTGCCTTGAGGCGGTCGGGGCCGTCGTCAAGGGAAGCAATATACTCCTTGGCGCCCAGAACATGGCGGCCGAGGAACAGGGCGCCCATACCGGAGAGGTCTCTGTGCTTCAACTTAAAGATCTGGGTGTACAGGCGGTGATACTCGGCCACAGCGAAAGGCGTCATACATACAAAGAAGATGACGAACTTATCAATAAAAAGGTCCTGCTTGCCCTCAAACACGGCCTTGAGGTGATACTCTGCGTGGGAGAGCTGCTCTCCGAGCGGGAAGCCGGTCAGGCGGAAGCGGTCTGCAGGACCCAGACCAAAAAGGGTCTCGAAGGCGTGTCCGCCGCGGATCTGGCAAGGGTAACCATAGCCTATGAACCTGTCTGGGCCATAGGAACCGGAAAGACCGCCACGCCGGAAGATGCCGACGCCATTCACGCCTGTGTGCGCGGCGTGATAGCGGAACTCTACGGCAAGGATGCTGCCGCAAAAATAGTCATCCAGTACGGCGGTTCGGTCAAGGCCGAAAACGCCGCCCAACTTATGGCAAAGGAGAATATTGACGGCGCCCTGGTAGGAGGAGCCTCCCTCAAGGCGGATAGCTTTGTTCCCATAGCCATGTTCGGCTGATCGCACAACTCCGCGGACACTGTTCTGGCCGCGGAGTATGCCGCAAAATCCATGGCCTTTTTAATCCGGGCAAAAAATTTTTTGCTCGCGCATCTTGTACTGATATTCTTTTCCGCGGCGGCGCTGATGGTTTTAAGCATTGCCGTGTCTACCAGTGTTGTAATTATCAATCTTTCCGAGGATTTTAAGGACAGTATCAACGAAAGGCTTCTTGCGGCAAGCCGGGCGGCGGCCCTTGTTGCCAGCGCCGAAGAACTTGACGAACTGCGTGTTCCCGGCGATATGGAAAAGCCTCTTTTTGCCGACGTACGAAGGCGGCTTATTGATTTTGCCGAAGAGTACAATCTTATGTACGTCTACTATATGCGGCTCCTCGACGACGGTATGGTGCAGTTCATCATCGATAATGACGAAACCGAAGATGCGGTCAACCTTAACACGCCGCCTCTTCGGGCGGAAGAAGCTCCTGACAGGGCCTTCCGGGGCGAAGCGGCGACTACGGTCATGGGTATCTATTCGGTGGGATACGCCGGGCTGCTTTCCGCCTATGCGCCGTTATACGACAGTGACGGCAGGATTGCCGCCGTTGCCGGGGTGGATATAAGCGACAGCCAGATACTGGCTACCCAGAAGCGCATTATCAACCTGGCCTTTACCCTTCTTGCCTCTATCGTCTTTGCCATTCTCCTCTGTATCATCGGGTTCTTTGCCAGGCAAAGACAGGAGGCCGCTTTTCTTCTGCGCCTCAAGCAGCAGGAACTCATGTCCCGCCTTTCCGGGACCTTTACCTCTGCCGACGATACTTCGGCCCTGATAAATGACAGCCTGCGTATCTCAGGCGAATTCCTGGGCGTAAGCCGCATACTGATAGAAGTGCCTGATCCGGTTTCAGGGGTCTTCCTGCCTGTCTATGTCTGGTGTGCGGCCGACGAGTACAGTTTTGTGCCTGAGACCGAAAGTTTAAGCGATATTGTCAACCACGAATTCCCCAGGGAACAACCCGAAAATATACCCTTCGTTATATGCAATGACGTTGACGAGAAGTTTGAAGGCGAAATCAGCGACGCGGTAACGGTAAAATCCTATATCATGACGCCCCTCTATGTGGACGGCGTTTTTTGGGCCGTCTTGAGCATAGAAGAGTGCCGCAACACCCGTATCTGGACCGAAAGCGACCGGCTCCTGGTCAGCGCGGTAAACAGCGTCATTGCCGGCGCGGCGATACGGGACCAGCGGGAAAGAGAAAAGGCCGCGGCCCTGGCGCAGGCGGAACGGGCAAGCAGAGCCAAGAGCGAGTTCCTCGCCAATATGAGCCACGAGATACGCACCCCCATGAACGCCATCATAGGCATGACTTCTATAGCCAAAACTTCCTCTGATATCGAGAAAAAAGAATACTGCCTGGGCAAGATAGAAGAAGCCTCCTCCCATCTGCTTGGGATTATCAATGACATACTGGACATGTCAAAAATCGAGGCAAATAAATTCGAACTTTCATTTGACAACTTTCAGTTTGAGAAAATGCTCCGCAAAGTGGTCAATGTGGTTAATTTTAAGGTTGAAGAAAAACACCAGAAATTTACCGTCTACATAGACCGGCATATTCCCCAGTACCTCTTTGGCGATGACCAGCGCCTTGCCCAGGTTATCACCAACCTGCTTTCCAACGCGATAAAGTTTACCCCCGAATACGGCGTCGTGCAGCTTAACGCCCGTCTGGGCGGCGGCCGGGCCGGGGATACGGCTTCGTCCGATGGAACGCCTCTGGTTTCGGCTGACGGCGCGTCTTCAGTTTTGGCTAACGGAGCGTCTTCGGTTCCGCATGCCGCGACGCCTAACGAGGCGCAGGCCGAAAATTATACCCTCATGATAAGCGTCAAGGATTCGGGTATAGGGCTCAGCATGGAGCAGCAGGCGCGGCTTTTCTCTTCTTTTCAGCAGGCTGATTCAGGCACGTCCCGAAAATACGGCGGGACAGGTCTTGGGCTTGCAATTTCAAAACGTATTGTCGAAATGATGGGCGGGACCATCTGGGTCGATTCCGAGCCGGACAAGGGGGCCGAGTTTACCTTTACCGTAACCCTAAAAGAAGGCAAGGGAACGGGCGACGGTTTCTTTGCACCGGGAGTACACTGGGGGAATTTCCGCCTTCTTGCCGTAGACGACGAGGAGGATATACGGGAGTACTTTAAGGACATAGGGGATCGTTTTGGCTTTTCCTGCGATACCGCCCCGGGCGGCGTCGAAGCCCTTTCCCTTATCGAAAAGAACGGCCCCTATGACATTTGCTTTGTTGACTGGAAAATGCCCGGCATGGACGGGGTGGAGCTTGCCAAAAAAATCACGGCGCCTGAGGACCGGTCCGGGCATAAGCCTGTGGTCATCATGATTTCCGCCGCCGAATGGGACACGGTCGAAGGCGACGCAAAACGCGCCGGCGTGGACAAGTTCCTCTCCAAGCCCCTTTTTCCGTCTACCATAGTCGACTGTATCAACCAGTGCATAGGGCAGGACAAACTTCAGTCTTCCGGTGCGGAAACAAAGCACATGGAAAATTTTACCGGAACCATACTGCTTGCCGAGGATGTCGAAATAAACCGGGAAATAGTCCTGGCGCTTCTCGAACCTGCTTCTCTGGTGATTGACTGTGTCGAAAACGGCGCCGAGGCGCTGCGGCGTTTTGAAGAAGCCCCGGATAAGTATGACATGATTTTTATGGATGTACAGATGCCCGACATGGACGGCTATGAGGCCACCCGGAAAATCCGCGCCCTTGAACGGGAAAAATCTTTGCGGGGAGGGAAGGCTATTCCGATTATCGCGATGACCGCCAATGTATTCCGCGAGGATGTCGAAAAGGCCGAAGAAGCGGGCATGAACGGCCATCTGGGAAAGCCTCTTGACTTTGAAGAAGTCCTTGCCTGGCTTAGAAAGTACCTTCCTGTCCGTTCTTCATGATGTTGCTATGGCGGTACGGCTTTGAGTTGGTCCTGGCTATTTTGTTTTTTGGCCTTTTTTCCGGTATACTGTAATGAGGAGGATATATGATTCACGCCATAACGCTTTGTACGGAAAGCATTGACGACAAAGAAGGCGCGGTGCGGGAGCTTAAAGCCCAGCTTGACGCGTCTCTGCCGTTGCTGCGGAATTCGGTAGGCATTATTGCCTGCCATTACGAATTTGTTCTTTCGGGGATGGTAAAGACCGTACAGGAGGCCCTTCCCTTTGACATTGTGGGGACCATTTCCTCCGCCCAGACGGTCAACAACGGCGCAGGCGCGCTTCTTTTGACCCTTATGGTGCTGACCAGCGATGATGTACAGTTTAAGACCGTACTCACCCCTTCGCTCAAAACAGAAAGCGGCAGAAAAATAGAAGAAAGCTACAAGAACGCCCTTGCCACTAACGGAGGGGAAAAACCGTCGCTGATTTTTGCCTTTGCCCCTTTCATGGTAGAGAATTCCGGAGACGAATATGTCAACGTGCTTACCAAAGCTTCCGGGGGAGTCCCCTGTTTTGGAACCCTGGCCGTCGACGATACTTCCGATTTTAGGGAGTGTTATATGATGTACCGGGGAGAGCATTACCGGGACTGTCTTGCCATGATCCTTGTATACGGAAAAGTAGAACCCCGTTTTTATCTGGCGTCTATTTCGCATAACAAGATACTGGACAAATCCGCCCTGATAACGTCTTCGGAAGGCCATTTACTCAAGGAGCTTAACGGCCGCCCTGTAAGCGAGTACTTTGCCTCTATGGGCCTCACCAAGGCCAGCGAGACCAGCTACGCCATGACCTCCCTTCCCTTTATGCTGGACTACAATGACGGAAGCCCCATGGTCTCCAAAGTATTTATAGGCCTTGACGAACACAAGAACGCTATCTGCGCAGGCGCCATGCCGGAAGGTTCCACGCTTTACATCGGCGTCTTTGACAAGGAAGATGTGCTTCTTACTACAGGCCAGGCGGTAAAGGACGCCTTTGCGGAGCGGGAAAAGCCTTCGCTGCTGCTTGCCTATTCCTGTATTTCGCGGAGCATGTCGCTGGGCAGCGATATTTTTGCCGAAGCCGATCTTATAAAGAAGGAAAATGCGGGGAATATTCCCTTCCTGATCGCTTATTCGGGGGGAGAGATCTGTCCTACCCAAATACGAAGCGAATCGGCGGTCAACCGTTTTCATAACAATACCTTTATTCTTTGCGCGCTATAGGAGGCGGCTATCATAAAAAATACGGAGTGTACCGGTGCCGGAGACTTCTGATAACAAATCGCCAGAAGAACAGATAAAACAGCTTCAACTCGAAAACGCGAGACTTGCCAGGGAAGTCAGGCTTACCAAAAGTTTTCTTGACAAGGTAACCAAAACCGTAGAAGCCAAAGAAGTTCTGGGGGCGGTACTCAGCGCGGCAAACGCCAAACAAAAGGCCTATACGGACATGCTCCTTGAGAGCTGCCCCAATATCATACTTCTCCTTGATGACGAAGGAAGGCTCGTGCTGGGGACAAAGATGTTTCTTACCCTTACCGGCCTTCCCAACTTTGACTATGTCAGAAATAAAACCTACGGAGAATTATTTGCGCCCTATCTTAACGCCGTCGCCTTTTCGGCCTTTGCCAGGGGAATCGATGTGGTGGTCAATTCCAAGAAGACCGTGTCGTTTAACCAGTGGATTGACTTTGCGCGGAAAGGCGAGACGCGGTACTATTCGATAGAACTGATGAGCATAGGAGGCGCCCAGGGAGGAGACGCGGGCATCAGCGCCGGGGTGCTGGCGGTCTTTATCGATTTTACCGACATACTCAGGGAAAAACAAAACGCCGAGGCGGCCAACCGGGCAAAATCAGATTTTTTGGCGGTCATGTCCCATGAGATCAGGACTCCCATGAACGCCATACTGGGGCTCAACGAATTGCTCAGGCGCGGCGAACTCAACCAGGTGCAACGTAAATACCTTGACGATATTCACAAGTCCGCCAATTCTCTGCTTTCCATCATTAACGATATTCTTGACTTCTCCAAGATAGAAGCGGGCAAGCTCGAAATCATCAACAACGATTATTCGCTCAGCTCCCTCCTCGACAATCTCTTTGTGATGTTCGAGCTCATGTTCAAAAAGAAAGAACTTACCCTTAATTTTATCATTGACGAAAATCTGCCTGAGTTTGTCTTTGGCGACGAGAACCGTCTGCGGCAGGTGCTTATCAATCTCCTTTCCAACGCCATGAAGTATACCCTTGAGGGCACGGTGGAACTCAGTGCGTGGCTTGAGCATGAGACCCTCCACTTCGATGTAAAAGATACGGGCATAGGTATCAAGAAGGAAGACGCGGGGAGGCTTTTTCAGCCCTTTGAGCAGCTCGATACGCGGAAGAACCGGAACGTGGCGGGCACGGGTCTCGGCCTTGCCATCTGTTACCGCCTCAGCCGCCTCATGGGCGGAGATCTCTCCCTGGAAAGCGAGTACGGTGTGGGTTCAACCTTTTCGCTTTCTCTTCCTTATGTTGAAGCCAAGGCGCCAGGAGGACGCCAGGGGCCCGAAGCGCCGCTGGAATTCTCCGCCCCCCGCGCGCGGGTGCTGGTCGTGGATGACATCGAAATCAACCTTGATGTTACCGGCGCCATGCTTGAAAGCTTTGACATACAGGTCGATCTGACCCAGAAGGGTCTTTTGGCCATCGAACTGGTTCAGAAGAACAGCTATGACCTTGTTTTTATGGACCACATGATGCCCGAAATGGACGGAATAGAAACCACGCGGCGCATACGGGAACTCGGCATTGGGTACAAAAAAATTCCCATTGTCGCCCTGACGGCGAATGTAGTTGCCGGCGCCGAAACCATGTTTCTTAAAAATCAGTTTAACGATTTTCTTGCCAAACCCATTGAATTCGCGTCCCTTAACCGCTGCCTGCGGAAATGGCTCCCGCCCGAAAAAATCACCAAAAGGGAATAGTACGCTTACTGGACACTCTGCATAAATATACGTTATTATAAATCAGTTTTTTCTGCCGCACGGCAGGTATGATATTTTGAAGGAGTGAACAATGAAAAAACTGATAATTTTTGCAGTTGTATTGTGCGTGGCAGCTTCTGCTTTTGCCGGCCCCGGCGCGGATCGTGATTCCGCAGACGGCCCCATTAAAATCGGCGGGATTTTCCCCCTGTCCGGAGGCGTTGCGGTATACGGCATTGAAGCCCAGAAAGGCATACAACTGGCCATTGAGGAAATCAACGCCTCAGGCGGCGTTCTGGGCAGGCAGATAAGCCTGATTTCAGAAGATGACCAGGGAAACCCCGAAATCTCCGTCAACGCCTACAGTAAACTTACTGTCCAGGACGGGGTAAACATAATCATCGGTTCCCTTACCTCGGGCTGTACCATAGCCATTACTTCCCGCGCCCAGGCCCAAAAAGTGGTGCTGGTCGCTCCCGCCGCTACCGCTCCGGCAGTTACCGACGCGGGGAACTTTATATTCAGGGCCTGTTATACCGATCCCTTCCAGGGTACGGTAGGCGGGGCCTTTGCCGCCGGAACCCTGAGGGCAAGACGGGCGGCGGTACTTTTTGACAACCAGAACGATTATTCCGTCGGGCTCAAGGATAATTTTGTCAGGGCCTTCCAGAGGAGCGGCGGTTCCGTCGTTGCCCAGGAATCCTATGTAACCAACGACGTGGACTTTAACGCCCAGATCACCAAGATCAAGGCGGCCAATCCCGATGTGGTGTACCTCCCTGACTATTACAATACCGTGGCTCTTATCGCCAGGCAGCTCAGGGCCCAGGGCGTTAATACGCCCATAGTCGGCGCTGACGGCTGGGACGGCCTTACCGAAAACGCCGGCGCCGAAGTGCTTAACGGTTTCTATTCCAACCACTACGCCTCTGATTCGACCGAACCCAGGGTAGTCAACTTTGTACGGGCCTTTACCGCGAAATTTGGCACGGTGCCCAACGCCTTCTCCGCCCTGGGCTATGATTCGATGTACCTGATCAGGGACGCCATAGCCAGCGCGGGTTCTACCGACTCGGAAAAAGTCAGGGACGCCCTGGCCCGGACCAACGGCGCCTACCTTACCGGAAATCTTTCTTTTGATTCCAGCCGTAATCCGGTTAAGTCGGCGGTGATACAGGAGATCGTCAGGGGTTCTGACGGCAAACTTACCACCGTGTACAAGACCACGGTCAATCCCTAAAGAAAACCAAAAGAGAAGCTCTGGAAGGCCCGCTTGGGTTCCAGGGCTTCTCCTAAGAGAGAACCCCGTTCTTCACTCTCGGCATTTGACGCGCTTTGGGGTTTTGATTTTGTCTGGTAATGGAAATGGCTGACGGCGGTATTTTTGTACAACAGCTTATAAACGGTCTCTCTTTGGGGAGCATTTACGCCCTCATAGCCCTGGGCTATACCATGGTCTACGGCATTGTCCGGCTCATCAATTTTGCCCACGGCGACATACTCATGGTGGGGGCCTATACGGGGTATTTTATCCTGATCCGCTTTGGCGTAACGCCTGTTGGCGTGGCGGCGGCCTTTGTTGCTGCCATGACGGTCTGCGCCCTCCTTGGGATACTGATAGAGCGTTTCGCCTACCGGCCCCTGCGTTCCGCGCCGAGGCTTAACTCCCTCATTACCGCCATTGCCGTCTCTCTGATTTTGCAAAACGGCTTTCGGGTGCTTCCCTTTATAGGGCCCAATCCCCGTTCCTTTCCCCAGCCTGAGACCGTCTCGATGAGCTTTGATTTTCTTTCTATCTCAGGAATACAGATTGCGGTGATTATTGTTTCTTTGATTCTCATGACAGGCCTTACCCTTATTATCAATTTTACCCGGCGGGGCAAGGCCATGCGGGCGGTCTCCTTTGATATGCAGACCGCAAGCCTTATGGGAATTTCGGTTAACGGAACCATATCTTTTACCTTTGCCCTGGGTTCCGTACTGGCCGCGGCAGGCGGCCTGCTCTACGCCTTTTCTTATCACCAGGTTTCCCCTACCATGGGAACCATGCCCGGCCTCAAGGCCTTTGTGGCGGCCGTGTTCGGCGGCATAGGGTCGGTTCCCGGCGCCATGCTCGGCGGCGTCATACTGGGCACGGCGGAAACCATGACCAAGGGCTTTCTCTCGTCCCAGTACGCCGACGCGATTTCATTTTCAATCCTGATTATCATACTCCTGGTAAAACCGGCGGGGATTTTGGGTAAAAAAGTCAGGGTTAAGGTATAGTCATGGAAATAATGGAACGGCGCCTTAAAAACATTTTGATACCCGGAGGAGCGGCCTTTGCCGCGGTGCTTATTCCCGTTCTTCTTATCAGGTTTCCCGTTCCTGTAAATCTTTTCTTTGTGCGGTTTAAGCTCATCGACGCCTATATTGCCCAGGTTCTGACCCTGGGCGGCATTAACGCTATTCTGGCGATAAGCGTCAACATGATTACCGGCGTTACCGGCCAGCTTTCCATAGGCCAGGCGGGCTTTATGGCCATAGGCGCCTATTCCTGCATCGCCTTTACCGCCGACCTCCATATACCCCTGCCCCTGAGCATGATTCTTGCCGGGTTTATGGCGGCCCTCTTTGGTTTTCTTATAGGGTTTCCCACCCTCAAACTTACCGGAGATTACCTGGCCATAGTTACCCTGGGTTTTGGCGAAATTATCCGGGTTCTGCTTACCAATCTCAGGCCCCTCACCGGCGGGGCAAACGGCAGGAGTTTTACCATAGTCGCCATGCTCCGGCCGGAACTGGCTTTTGCCACCGTTACCCTTAGCCTGATAATCGTACTCATCCTGCTGCAAAATTTTTTGCGTTCAAGTTACGGCAGGGCCATACTGGCGGTCAGGGAAGATGAAGTTGCGGCTAACGCAAATGGCATAGGGGTTTTCCGCTACAAGATGACGGGATTTGTAATCGCCTCGTTTATAGCCGGTATAGGCGGCGCCCTGTACGCTTCGGTCATAAGCTTTGTAAAGCCCGATGTCGCGTCCTTTAATAAAAGTATAGACTACCTTATCTTTGTGGTCTTGGGCGGCATGGGTTCCATGACCGGTTCGGTGCTGGCCTCTTATGTGCTGACCTATCTCCAGGAATTCCTTCGCATACTCCAGGATTACCGCCTGGTCATCTATCCCCTGATCCTCATCTTTGTAATGCTTTTCCGGCCCCAGGGGCTTTTGGGCATGAAGGAACTTTCCTTTGTGCGTCTTGCCGGGCGTTTTGGCGCCTTTGTCAGGCGGAAGAGGGCAGGCCGCGGGGAGCATGGCCATGACTGACGGAAACCTGCTCCTCAAGGTAAAGGAGCTTTCCATAGTGTTTGGAGGGCTCAGGGCGGTAAGTGATTTTTCTTTTGAAATCAGCAAGGGAGAACTGGTCGGACTCATCGGCCCCAACGGCGCGGGAAAGACCACGGTGTTTAACATGCTTTCCGGAATCTATACTCCCACAGCCGGGGAGATTTATTTTCAGGGCCGCGAGGGCAGGATACACAGCATAGGAAAACTCGATCCCGCAAAACTTAACCGCCTGGGCATAGCGAGAACCTTTCAGAATATCAGGCTCTTCAACAACCTGACGGTCGAAGACAATGTGCGCATAGCCCTCCACGAAAGCCGCCGCGAAAATCCTTTTGACGTGGTGTTCCGCCTGGGCCGTTTTTATAAAGACGAACAGCGCATGATCGACCGGGCAGATGAGCTTCTTTCATTCTTCAAAATAGAAAAGAAGAAGCACGAACTTGCCCGCAATCTTCCCTACGGCGAACAGCGCAAGCTGGAAATAGCCAGGGCCCTGGCTGCGAATCCCGTGCTCCTTCTCCTTGACGAACCCGCGGCGGGCATGAACCCCCAGGAGACGGTGGAGCTTATGAAACTGATTTCTTTTATCCGGGAGGAATTCAAACTTACCATACTGCTTATCGAACATGACATGCGCCTTGTCATGGGTATCTGTGAACGTATCATGGTTCTTGATTACGGAAGAACCATAGCCGCCGGGCTTCCCGCCGAGGTCAGGCAGAACCCGGCGGTGATCAAGGCCTATCTGGGCGAAGAAGCCCTCTCGGCGTTTCCGTCCGGAGCGTCCCATGCTTAATGTTACCGGCCTTGCCGTACACTACGGCGCTATTCAGGCTCTGCGGGGTATTTCTTTTAAAGTTTCAAGAGGAGAAATCATTACCCTCATCGGTTCAAACGGCGCGGGCAAGACCACGACGCTCCACAGTATTTCCAATATCATACGGAAAACATCGGGCGGCGTAGTTTTTGACGGTCAGGATATTTCTTCCCTTGCCCCTGACCGCATTGTCGCCTCAGGACTGGTACAGGTGCCCGAAGGCCGCCGCATATTCGCCAATCTTTCGGTGCGGGACAACCTCGAAATGGGCGCCTATACCCGCAGGGACCGGGGGATACGCAGCGACCGGGAAATGGTATACGAAATTTTCCCCCGCCTCAGGGAGCGGCAGAAACAGACCGCGGGAACCCTTTCGGGGGGAGAGCAGCAGATGCTGGCCATGGGCAGGGCCCTTATGGCGCGGCCCAAGCTCCTGCTCCTTGACGAACCGTCCATGGGACTCGCCCCCATTCTGGTTGACGAAATTTTTTCTGTCATAAAACGCATCAACGGCGAGGGAACCACCATACTCCTTGTGGAACAGAACGCCTTTAAGGCCCTGGGCATAGCCCACAGGGGCTATATTCTTGAAACCGGCGAAGTAATCAAAAGCGGCGCGGCCGGAGACCTTATAAAGGACGACGTGGTTAAAACGGCGTACCTGGGAGGATAGATATGATCATAAGTCGTGTAATGACCAAGAACCCCGTCTGTGTACATCCTGATATGTCGGTCAATGATGCCAGGGCCCTTATGGACAAGGAGAACATAGGCAAGCTCCCTGTGCTTGACAAGGACAACAAGCTCATCGGCATAGTTACCAAAAAGGACATGCTCAAGGCCGGACCCTCTCCGGCCACGACCCTCGACATGTACGAAATCAGCTATCTTCTTTCCAAATTGAAGATAGAAAAGGTGATGGAGAAGAACGTTATCACCGTTGACGAGAACGAAGTGGTCGAGGAAGCCGCCCGTATCATGGCCGACAAGGACATAAGCTGCCTTCCGGTCATGAGGCGTTCCGGCGCTTCGGGAGAACTCCTTGTGGGCATTATTACCGGAACCGATCTTTTCAGGGTTTTTGTCAACGCCTTTGGCGCCCGCCACCCGGGGATACGGATAACCCTCAATATGACCGAAAAACCCGGCCAACTGGCCCACTTTGCCGGCGCCATAGCCGAAAAAGGCGGTAATATCGTCGCCTTTGTCTCTTCCGAAGGGGACGACCTTTCCCACCGCCGGGGAACCATCAAAATTACCGGCCTCTCCCGCGCCGATGTAGAAGCCGCGGCCCAGGCCCTGCCCGGCACGGAAATCGAGGACCTCCGCGAATAGGGGAGGGCGGCCCCGGCCTTCAACAAAACTAATCGCGGGCTTCGCTTTTCCGTCCCATTGCATAAATTTGAGGTTTTTGCTAGTATAGAGCGTAAACTGAGATCTGGCTTAAAATGTCAGCTTATCCAATACCCATGGAGTCAAATAAATGGCGGTTTTTAGTGTAATACTCCTTGTTTTTTTTGTAATTATAGCGATTCTGCTCATTTTGATAGTTCTGGTGCAGAACGAAGAAGGGAACAGCATAGGCGGAATCTTTGCCGGCGGCAGCGGCTCGGCCTTTGGTTCGCGCTCGGGCAATATACTTACCCGGGCTACCTCGGTGCTGGGCGTCCTGTTCTTTGTTATTGCCCTTGGCCTGGCCCTGCTTCACCGGAGCCCGGGCGGTTCAGGCGTAGAAGCCTCGGCCAGGCAGCAGATGACGCCCGAATCCAGCACGGACTGGTTCCTTGACGAGGTCCCCGAAAACGGACTTCCCTCCGAAAGCGGCCTTCCCGAAGCCGGCCTCCCCGGAGACGCGGAAGCCGGGCTTCCCGCGGAAGCTGCGGAGTAGGCGTTTTATGCTTCTGGGCAATATCTATAGACCGGAGTACATCAAAATCGGCCTGGAGGCCGAGGACAAGGAAGCTGCTTTTGAAGAACTGGTGGATCATTTCTGCCAGTTGACCAATAACAGCGCCCGGGAAGAAATTCTCGATTCCGTACGGGAACGGGAAGACAAGATGTCCACAGGTATAAAGAAGGGCATAGGCATACCCCACGGCAAGACCGGCGCCGTGGATGATGTTTACGGCATATTGGGTATTTCCAAAAAGGGGATTGAGTACGACGCCCTGGACGGCGAACCGGTATATATAATTTTTTTGA
The DNA here is from genome assembly GCA_031255115.1 of Spirochaetaceae bacterium. Classification (GTDB taxonomy): domain Bacteria; phylum Spirochaetota; class Spirochaetia; order Treponematales; family Breznakiellaceae; genus JAIRTD01. Next base: position 16,890 of record JAIRTD010000202.1, read on the forward strand.
TGTTGACGCCGGTGCAGGACGAGGTCGAAAAACACCTTGGCCTCCTAAAAAACCTCGCCGATCTTTTGGAAGAACCCAAATTTTTTACCGACCTTTTGGGACAAAGCGACGCGCAGTCAGCCTACGCGGTGATTAAGCGCCATGAAGATATACGCAGCGCCCGGAATTAACCGGAGTCCTGCGAATTTATTTGCAGAATATGACAAAACTATGTTAGAATTCTGACTGGACTTGCCGCACCTGGGGCCCATAGTTTCTGGCGCGGCAGTACGCAAACCCCAAAAGCAGGCGAATGTCCGGAAAACCGGCCGTTCCCGCGCTCAGGGAAACAAGAAAATACACAGAAGCAGCCCTCGAGGAGAAAGCCAAAGCCGCCTTCTTCTCTAGGCAAACTGCTTAAAAGGAAGGCCTGCAAAGCATGATAAAACCCCTCATTTCCAAAATCGTTGTGGCCGTCTCGGGGTCCGACGCGTCCATTTCAGCGGCAAAATACGCGATACTTATGGCAAAACTGTACCACAGTCATCTTTCGGCAGTCTATGTGATAGATACGGCGACCATCAGGCAGCTTACCTTGAGCAAGATTTTTGTTCCGGAAGAAAGCCAGGAATACGAAAAAAACCTCGAAGCCGGCGGCGAACGCTACCTTTCCTTTGTCGAAGAGCTGGCCAGGGCCAAAGGAGTCAAGATCGAAAAAGAGATGCGCCGGGGCGCGGTGTATACCGAAATCATCAACGCCGCCGACGAAAGAAACGCCAACCTCATCATACTTGGCGGCCGTGGAAAAGACCGGAACTCCCGGGACATCATCGCCCACGTCCACCGCGAAATCATGGTAAACGCCAAATGCTCGGTACTCCTGGTCAAGGAACCGGCCGTTGACCAGCTTTACAAGCAGGCCTGAGATGAGGCAAAACCCGCCCGCCCTCCGGCGCAGGAAGACGCTGCCATGAGAATCGCCGTCATTGTTTTTCCGGCAAAAAAGAACAGCGCCGCAAAGAACTTTCCCCCCTGGGCGGCTTCCCTGGCGCGGGGCATGGAAGCAATGGGCCACAGAGTAGAACTCATGGACGGGTATGGCGGCGAACTCCGGGGCCTTCCCGGCTACGACTACCTTGCCCTCCTCACCGAACCCCGCTCTTTTTTAAGCGGAAAAATCCCCCCGGCGATCAGCGCGGCCCTTGCTTCAAGCGGAAGCCTCGGCCGGAAAAAAGGAGCGGCCTTTATAAAAAAGAAAGGCCCCTTCAGCATGAGGGCCCTGTCCCGCCTCATGGCCCTTATGGAAAAAGAAGGAATCATCATCAACTGGAGCGACCTTATCCTTAACCCCGCCCAGGCCGAAGCTCTGGGTAAACGCATAGGCGGCTAGAGCCCTATGGAGAACTACTATTCCATACTCGGCGTGGCCGAAAACGCCTCCCTTAAAGAAATAAAAAAAGCCTTCAGGGAAAAGGCAAAAAAAACACACCCCGACAGCGCCGGAAAAAGCGGCGAAGCAGCCATGCGGCGCCTCCTTACCGCCTACGAAACCCTCATACACAGCGAAAGACGCGAAGCCTATGACCGGGCCTGCCGCCGCTTTGTCAAAAACCTGCGCTTTGATTACCGGGAATTCCTCAAGGAACGCGCCGATGACCCGGAAAGCCAGGCCAAACTGGTGTTCTTTGAACTCCTTCACCTCGAAGAAGACGAAGCCCTTGCCGTCTGGGACGCCCAGGGCGGCCTCAAATTTCCCCTCAAAGATTACCTCGACCGGGAAGACTGGATGGACTGCGCCT
>JAIRTD010000266.1 GCA_031255115.1 Spirochaetaceae bacterium
CCGCGCCTCGTCTGACAAGTCTTTTCAGATTTATGCTGTTGGGTTATACTAATGTATATGGAACATATAGCGTTTATTGGAACCGGCGTTATGGGCTGCAGCATGGCCGCTCATATTCTTGAAGGGGGGTATCCCCTGACTGTGTACAACCGAACCAGGGCCAGGGCGGAGGAGCTGCTTAAAAAGGGCGCGGTGTGGGCTGATTCGCCTGGAGAGGCTGCGGCCGGGGCTGATGTGCTTATCAGCATAGTCGGCTACCCCAGGGATGTAGAAGAAATTTATCTTGGGCCGGGCGGCATTGTCGAAAAGGCCAAGAGTGGTTCTGTTTTGGCAGATATGACGACTTCGAGTCCTTCTCTGGCGCGGAAAATAGCCGAAAAGGCAAAGGCCAGGGGTGTGTTGAGCCTTGATGCGCCGGTATCAGGAGGGGATTTGGGGGCAAAAAACGCCGCTCTTTCCATTATGGTGGGCGGGGAGCAGCAGGCTTTCAATAAAATTTTACCTATTTTTCAACGTATGGGGAAGAACATAGTCCTCCAGGGTCCAAGCGGCGCGGGGCAGCACTGCAAAATGGCTAACCAGATTGTCATCGCCGCGACGATGATGGCTGTATCGGAGGCGTTGGTATACGGGGTCAAGGCAGGGCTGGATCCCCGGACCATGTTGAAGAGCATTGAATCTGGCGCGGCAGGAAGCTGGAGTCTGTCCAATCTGGTTCCCCGCATGCTTGCCGGGGACTTTAAGCCCGGATTTTTTGTAAAGCATTTTATCAAGGATATGGGCATAGCCCTGGACTCTGCCAAGGAACTAAAACTAAAGCTGCCGGGGCTTGAAAAGGCCGAACAGTTGTACCGCGTCCTTGCTTCGATGGGCCGCGATGAGCTCGAAAAAGCGGCAAAAGCCGCCGCGTCGCTTGGCGCTCCGGGCGCGGTGGAAAAGGCTGGTTTCGATACCGGTCTTGCCGGCGGGGGAGATCTGGGGACCCAGGCAATCTTCCTGCTCTACGCCGCAGGCGGTGTATAATGTATTCCCGGAAACTCCAGGACCCTCTGGTTCCGCCCATACAGGACGGCAAACCTGTTCAGGGAACCTGGAACCGGGCCTTTGATTCCATTGATTTATCCGAGGTCGCCCATCCCTATCCTGTATTTCTTCCCGGCTGGATTAAGGCGTTTCGTATCAAGGAATGGCAGTCCTTTGCGGTGCAGAACAAATCGTATTACCTTAAAGCGGTCCTCTCGGACATTAAATTTTACCGCATGGCCAGGGTTTTTATTTTGAATAAGGAAACCAGGGAGCAGCTTGTTTTTAAGAAGCTCATACCCTTTGGCGGCTGGTCTCTGCCCCGAAATCTCTACAATTCGGCGGTATCCAGCAAGTCCTATGGCTTTTTTTTCAGAATACATAACTGGCTTGATGCCGATCTTATAAAAGTGGACCTTGATATTGAAGCCTCTGGCGGCCGGCCGGCTTTTACGGCGCATCTTGATTTTGGCCTTTCGCCTGAAGACACTGTCCCCCTGGCGGTGAGCCTTCTTTTTTCCGATACCAGACCCATGTATGTCTTTAAGGGTTTTGGCGGAGTCCGGGGGGACATGGTGTTCGGCGGCCGGCATATCAGCCTCGACTCAAGCGAAACCACCGGCTTTATTGCCGATTATAAGGGGTATTTTCCCTACCGTATGCAGGGCGTCTGGTGCATTGGCGCGGGCTTTGACAGCCAGGGCAGACGTATAGGTTTCAGCGTGGGCGAGAACCATACCAGGGAAAATTTTAACAACAACGAAAACGTGTTTTGGATTGAAGGGAACGCTACGCTGCTCCCGCCGGTACGCATTACCATGCCCAAGGGGCCGGACGCGGATTGGGTGATTCAGGATGTAGAAGGCATGGTGGATTTGACGTTTACCCCATTGGAAAAATTGCGCACAGGCTTTAATATTATCCTTACCCATTTTGATTACAGTACGCCGGTTGGCCTGTACAACGGAATGTTGCTGGGCGCCGGCGGAGAAGAGGTCCAGATCCGTAACGTGTGGGGTCATGGAGAAAAACTCTATTTACGGATATAATAGGATGAAAATGTAATGGCAAAAACAAGAAAGGATATCTACGCCCCCGGGGAGCTTTCCAGGGTGCGTAAACAGTTAGGTGTTCTCGATGATGAAGAAGCCAAGCTCATGGCAAAAAAGCTGGGCGGCGAGGTCGGGTATGAACGCTCCGAGGCGGCTGCCCAAAACGCCAGGCAGAAACGGGTGCGCCATGAGACGGTTGACGTGATGGTCGGCGCCAAACGGCAGGTCAAACACCGGGTGGAACTTGCCCCGCCGGAAGGCGCTCTCAAAAGGCGCTCCGTAAAGCAGTATATCGCCGATCCCGGCGATGACCCCGGAGTTCCCCTTCAACTTGGTTACCGGGAACGGGTAAAGATGGACCGCTACGCCGGTCAGGTTGAATTCGAAATCAAGACCGCCGGCCAGGTTCTTTATTCCATTGTGGCAATATTCGGCGATGTGCCGGATTACGTTAATCCCCGCTTTGTTACCCGCCGTATGGATGAGTACTACAAACGTATCGAACAACTGGTTACGGCAACGCGGAGCATGCTGCCCAGGAACAATCTCCAGCGGAACGAGCGGCTTCGTAAAGTTTCGCCGTTTTCGTTTTCGGTTCTGGATACGATACGGTACTGGAACATAGACCGCATCGCCAGCGATCTGGCAAAACTGCAAGCCCGGCCGCGGAGCGTAAAGGTCCTGGAACTGGCCGATATAATCAGGGCAATCTACCGGCCCCTGTATATACTCGAAAACCTCCAGAGCGAGCCCCATATACGGGACGCATACAAACTGTTGTATAAAGTTCTCTTTCTCGAAAATCCCACAGAGGCCAAGACAAAGTACCAGGACATGATACGGAGCGCCCTTAATTCCTATGTGCTGATTAAACGGGATATACGCTATCTGCTTTTTCCCCTGCTCTTAAAACTCGTTTCGGATAAGTTTATTCCGTATGAGGATTTTTTCAACCTTAGAAGGAACCGGCTGCAGATCTTTCTCGGCGTTACCGAACAGGACCGCCTTGTCTATATTCCTCCCAAAGAAGGCAAGGTTGAAGAAGCGGCCGATACAGAGGAGGCGGAGGATTCCGATAAACCGGGCTTTACCGACGAAGTGCTTACCCCGGAAGAACTGGAAGAAAAGGCCGCGAAAGAGGCCGAGAACAAGGCGCTG